>JAHWJO010000309.1 GCA_019348365.1 Armatimonadota bacterium
GTATTCACATGTCATCCCGAGCGAAGTCGAGGGATCTGACCGGACGAGAGAGAGTCGTTCGGCCTATGAGAGAGGCTATCGTACAGGAGAGAGGCTATCGTCCTCGGGATCAGATTCCTCGCTTCTCTCGGAATGACATATAACCCAAGTTGCTACCTTTACGCGTGAAACCGCAAGTCCTAGCGGATCCAGCACCGAACTTAGGCGTGAACTGCAAAGATAGCAACTTGGGTACATATAAGAGAATCGGAAGGACATGGAAGGGAGTCCCGTCGTAAGTCCTGCTTTGTTCGTCCGGCGTTTCAACACCGTCCGGTCTAAACTCCACGTTGTCTTCATTGGGATACGGGCCGGGGTTGAACCCTGCCGGCAACGCTTTCTGATCCGCTACATTCGGATCATGACGAATCTTTCCGTATAGCGGCTCCAACCTGAAGGAATTGCATCGCCCGTTCGGCAGCGGCGGTGAGGAGTTCTCGCCCGTCCTCCATCATCTCTTCAAGACGGGACGGCCCTGTTGCGATGCTCATCGCGGCGCACAGCCCTTCGTCTTTCAACGCGGAGAGGTCCCCCGAAAGGCTCCCTGCCAGAGCGATGACGGGCGTCCCCGCCCTCTGCCCCGCCTGGGCGACACCGAGGACCGCCTTGCCCATCCCCGTCTGCGTATCCAGGCGGCCTTCTCCGGTCACGACCAAATCGGCGCGGGCGGCGCGCTCCTCGAACCGGGTCGCCTCCAGCACGATCTCGACACCCGGCCTCAGCTTGGCGCCGAGGAAAGCCAGCAGAGCGTATCCGATCCCGCCCGCCGCCCCGGCCCCCGGCGCATCGGCGAGGTCTCGTCCCAGAGTCTGTGCGGACACCTGGGCGAACCGCTCCAGCGCCCGGTCCAGCTCCGCCACGACCTCCGGCGATGCGCCTTTTTGCGGGCCGAAGACGGCGGATGCCCCGTTTTTGCCGCAGAGGGGATTGGTCACATCCGATGCGACGAGGATCTCCAGCCCGTCCTCCGGCCAACTCCACCCCGACATGTCGATCCTCGCCAGCCGGGAGAGCGCCGCGCCGCCTTCGGAGAGGGGGTCGCCGCGCGCGTCGAGGAATTTCGCTCCCAGCGCCCGGAGCATCCCGCTCCCCCCGTCGTTGGTGGCGCTTCCGCCAATCCCCAGGATGATCCGCTCCGGGCGATCCTTCAGCGCCGCCACCATCAGCTCCCCCAGTCCCCGGCTGGTCGTCACGCGGGGATCGCGGCGATGCGTCGGGACCTGTGTGAGGCCGCACGCCGCCGCTGCTTCCATCACCGCCGTTCTCCCCCCGTCGAGCCGACCGTAAAATGATTCGACCGGTTCGCCCAGAGGACCGGTAACGCGGATCTCTTGCCGTTCGCCCCCCGCCGCGCGGAGCAGCGCATCGGTGGTGCCCTCCCCGCCGTCCGCGATGGGAAGGAGATCGATCTCCGCATCCGGCAGCACACGAAGGACCCCCTCCGCGATGGTCTGCGCGGCCTGTTCCGCCGTCAAGCTGCCTTTGAAGCTGTCCGGAGCGACAAGAATGACCAAGAAAACCTCTCTGGTGGGTCGTTGGGTGGTGGGGTCGTTGGGGGAGTCGGTGCTAAACGCCCGTATTTCTATCTATGCTCCAAGCGGGTACAACCCTTGCACAGCCGAATAGGGGAGGGCGTTTCCCAACGACCCAACGACCGAATTTCATTCTCCGACGGCGATCCAGTTGACGCTCACCGTCGCGGTTTCCTGGCGGTTGATGAAGTAGGGGGCGGAGACCTCACCTTGAAAACCGTTCAGGGTGGCCGGACCGGTCAGGCGGGCGTTTACGGGAGTCTCCCCGCCGCCCACGACCGTCAACGTCACCACCGGGGGCGTTTTGAATGCTGCCGGGAAGACGACGTTGATCGTTGCTCGTCCGGTGGGGCGCTGGACCGTTACGGGCATGGTGGCGCCGGACATCAGCCGGGGCGCTTTGCCCACCGACTCCAGCGGCCCGAATTCGAGACCGGGGCGGGTGGCGGCAGCCCGAACGCCGCCGTACAGGGCCAGACCCAGGCCCAGGCAGAGCAGCGCCCCCGCCTGACGAGCGTTGAGAGAAAAATCACCCCTGCGTCTGATTTTCATGTTGCTCCTCCTCATTTCACCTGCGAGAGCGCCGACTTCAGGGTTTCCAGGCTTTTTTGGGCGATGGTCTCCGGGTCGGGCGAATAATCGAAGACCTCGACGGAGACCCACCCGTCGTAGCCCTTATCCTTGAGCGCCTGGAGGATCGGCGGGAACGCCACCTCCCCGAAACCCGGTCCCCGGCGGTTCGCGTCGTTGGCGTGGAAGTAGATCGCCTCCCGCCCGTACTGCCGGATGACCTCAGCCGGGTCCCCTTCGGCGCACATGCTCTTCACGTCCAGGTGCAGCCCGACCGACGGATGCCCGATCCTCCGGACGAACGCCATCGTCTCTTCCGCCGTCAGCCAGAGGTCGGCTTCGGGGGCGGGGAGAGGTTCCATCGCGAGCTTCACGTTCCGGGCTTCGAGGCGGGGGAGGAGCCGCCGGACCGCTTCCCCGGCCCACGATTCGGCCTGCTCGCGGGACACCCCTTCCGTGATCCGCCGCTGTTTGGGCGAGCCGAATACCATCACCCCCGCCCCCAGATCCCCGGCCAGATCTACCAATGCCTCCAGATAGGAGGCGGTCTCCTCGCGGAGCGCGGGGTCGGGGCTGTTGACGTGAAGCCCTTCCGGGGAGACGAGCAGCCAGTGGAGCGCGGTGATCGGCAGCCCCGCCGCTTCCGCCGTCGAGCGGATGCGCCGCCGGTCCTCCGGGGAGAGGGCGCGCGCGTCCGAAGCCAGGGTGAACGGCGCGATCTCGATACCGTCGTATCCCGCCTCCGAGACGTACCGGCAGATCCGGTCCCACTCCCAACTTTGAAACGTTTCGTTGCAGATCGCGAATTTCATCAGGATTCCCGTCTCGGTTTATAAACTTCGTTCCGTATCGTGAGGGCGTATGTTCGTGCCTCCGAATACCCCCTCCATAAATATATTCAGTGTTTCATCCACCTTCGCGGACTTCCCGACCTCCACCGGCAGCCCGAATTTCGGCAGGCGGATGTCCCGCGTATCCGCGAGAGTCATCCCACGGGTGTATTCCCCCCGGCACTCCACCTGCACCGGCAGCCGCTCGAAGGTGAACAGGTCGGGGCGTTCCGCCGCCAGCACGGCGACAGGGTCGTGGAGGTGCAGCCCCTCGAAGCCATGGGCTTCCAAGTGGAACTCCATCGTTGCGGCGGTGCAGTCGAGCAGGAAGCGGGAGAGAGGACCCTCCCCCGCCCGGTGTTCCAGCATCTCCCGCGTGAGAACGATGGAGTGCGTCACATCCAGGCCGATGAAGCGGATACGAGAGTCCCCCTCCGCTGGAGATATTTCTTCTCCGGCGTAGAAATGCAGCGTTTCCGCGCACGCTTCGGGGTCCGCCCAGACGTTGTATTCGGCGGAGGGAGTCACGTTTCCCGGCTCCCGGAACGCCCCCGCCATGCAAACGACCTGTCGGACCTTCGCCATTGTCCGGGCATCCTGCCGGATCGCGAGCGCCACGTTCGTCAGCGGCCCCAGCGTGATCAGCGTGATTTCGCCCGGATGATCGGAAACGACTTGCAGAATTGCGTCTACCGCATTGCCCGGAGCTGGATCGACAGCGGGGCAGGGGTATCGAGGCCGACCCTCCACGCTCAGGCGGCAGATTCCCCCCAGTCCGTCCGAGCCGTGAACGTCCAGGGCATCCTCGTGCTCGATCCCGACGGGCCGTTCCGCCCCGCGATAGACGGGAGGAGGATCCCACGGCTCCCCCCGGCCCTCAAAAAACCTCGCAAGAACCTCCAGAATTCGGAAGGCGTTCTCCACGCCCTGGTCCACCCCGCAGTTCCCGGCGACAACGGTAAGCGCCTTCACATCGAACCGACCGCTGCGGAGGGCGTACACGAGGGCCAGCGCGTCGTCCACGCCGGGGTCGGTGTCGATGAGGACCGGGAGGCGGCGGGGCGGAGAAGGGGTCATGAGAAGTTCGCGTTCAGGTCGGCGGTGAAAGCGGCATACTGCGCGTCCACCCGCGCGTCTTCGGTCGTGCCCGGATGCACCAGCATCCGGTAGCGCCAGGTGAGAGTCTCGCCCGCCGGGATCGTCAGGCTGCCGTCCTTGCTCTTGTCGTTATAGAAGTACGATAGCCCGAACGGGTTCGCCGTCATCAGCCCGTAGTTCCGAACGTGCCAGTACGTGGGATAACGCGGGTTGGACGGGTGGTCCATGAGGGTGATCCCCATGATGCGGCCCTGAACGGGGCCGTAATAATCGCACCAGGGGGCGGGCTTGCCCCACGTCTCCTTCTCGTTGATCCCGCCGCTGCCGTTGACGATGGCGCCGTCTTTGGCGGCATCCATGGAGGTCGCCACACGCACGGAGATGAGTCCGCCTTCCTTCGTGTCCCCGAACGTCACATTGTCTGCGCTGGGGGTAAAACTCAGGGTCAGATCGAGGAGGCGGTGAGGCTCCTCCACCCCGTAGACCCGCACCTCCCGCGTCTCGTTCAGCAGGGGTTCCCCGTCGGAGGTGACCCACCGCGTCTTCTCCCGGAACCCTCCCGCCAGGGGGCCGCTGAAGATCCCCTCGAACGCAAGGTGTTCGGTGCGGGCGTGGCCCTTCCCCTCGCTCCAGTTGTCGGCCCCGTTCACGTCGCCGTGGGCCACCCAGAGGGAACGGTGGTGCGGGTGGTCGCGGGACTCTCCGGGAACGTCCGCCATGGGGTAGTTCCGCGTCACCGGAATGCCGCCCGCCGCCAGCACGGGGTAGAAATAGGGGCGGGCCGGAGCCGCTTCGCGCCCGTAATGGTAGCGGGTGAATCGCTCCCCGTGCACGTCGATGCTGAGGGAGTCCCCGTCTTCCGCCACCTCCACGCCGAGCCGGCCACAGGGATTGCCGGACCCCTCCCGGATACGGTAGCGCCGTGCGGCCCCGGCATCCAGCCCTTCGACTGGCAGGTAGAAATAATCCGGGTGGAGGGGGTCGGTCTGGGCGCATGCCTCGTGCCCGGAGGTCTCATCCTGAACGAGGAACACTTCCGGGAGCGCAAGTTCGGGAGGCCGCTTCAGGAGAAGAAGCGTCGCCGGAAGCGAAGCGGGGGTGGAGAGGGAGAACCGGACATCGGACATAGAACGCTCCAAACTGAGTTTTGATAATCATCCTGTCACCAGCAATTGCCGGAGGTAATCGAGGTTGGCTTTGGCGGAGGCGGCGGGGTCCTCGTTCGTGGGAGTTTCCAGGGTGATGAAACTCCCGTAGCCGATCCCCAGCAGCGCGCCGATGAACGCCTGGAGGTCCACGGTCCCTTCTCCGAGGAGCCGACCGCCGGGGTCCTTGACGTGGCACCGCACGATCCGGTCGCCCAGCTGACGCACCTCTTCGGCGGGATCGTGCCCGGCGCTCTTTGCGTTGCCCGGATCGTAATAGACCCCGATGGCCGGGCTGGAGATCGTATCGACGAGGTGGATGAGGGCTTCCGCCGAGTTCCCGTACGGGATGCCGACGTTCTCCAGCCCGAACCGCACCCCCGTCTTCTCCAGCTCGCCCGTGATCTTCTGAAGCTCGCCGGTCCACCGCCGGGCTCCCTCCTCCATAGGGAGGTCCTTCGGGCCGGTGACGGGCATCAGCACCGCATCGACCCCCATCTCGCGGCAGATCTTTGCGTACGCCACGGCGATCTCCCGCCCCGTCTCGCGCTTCTGCGGGTCCTCGTCCGCGAGACTCCACTGCCAGTACGAGTGCAGGCAGACGGACGCGATGGGGATCCCGCTTTTCTCGGAGAGGTCGCGGAGCTGTTGCCGGCCCCCTTCGGTCCAGAGCAGGTTGTTCTGGTAATCGCCGGTCACGCCCAGCTCCACGCCGTCGAAACCCAGCCGCAGCGCCTCATCGAACAGTTCCGTCCAGGGTTTCGCCAGCACCCCGTCCAACGCGCCGATATACATGGGAATTTCCTCGCTTCAGTGGTCGGTGATTAGTGGTCGGTGGTCGGTCGCCCTCACCCCCGCGCTACGCGCTGGCCCTCTCCCAAT
>JAHWJO010000310.1 GCA_019348365.1 Armatimonadota bacterium
CGGAAGGTGTCTCGCAGAACCGGATGATGCTCCGAGGCCGTGATCGTACGGACCGCTGCGTTGCCTTCCCCGGCATTGAAATCGCCCATGAGGATCACGGGATCCGAATGCTTGCGGCCCCGGATTCGCTCCAGTAGGAGTTGCGCGCTTCTTTCCCGCGAGGGCTGCGACTCATGATCCAAGTGGGTATTGTAGACGTAGAACGCCCGGCCTGTTCTCCGGTCCTTCAGCCGCGCCCAGGTGCAGATCCGAACAACGCGGTTGCCCCAGCTTTTCGACGCCACGACTTCCGGGGTGTCGGAGAGCCAGAAGGTGCCGCCGTCCTCGCGCCGGAACCGACGGCCGTCATACAGGATCGTGCTGTGCTCGCCCTCGGACTTGCCGTCCGCCCGTCCCACGCCGAACTCCTCGTAGCGGGGGAGCGCCTTGCGGAGGTCGTCGATCTGGCTCCGGAGCGCTTCCTGAAGGCCGATCACGTCGGGCTTCTGCTCGCGGAGGAGGCCGAACATCATCTCGCGGCGATCCTCCCAGAGATTGCCTTCGTCCTTCGGGTTCGCGAAGCGAATATTGAAGCTGATGATTTTCAGTTCATCCCGGTCGGGGGAGGCGGGCCGTCCCGATGCGGTCGGCATGGCGGCCAGCAACATGAAGCATAAGGTCAGAGAAATCCACATACGTTTCACTTCGTTTCCTTTCTTCGGATTCCTCCACTCCTCCGTTATCCCTTTGGGATATCCTGGATTAAGAGAACAGAGGCTTCCGAGGGAGGTTTCCTACTTATCCAGGGAGGGAAAGTCCTCATTAATCAGAGAAATCATGCAGGTACACCCACTCTGTACGGCCCTGACATCGCCGGTACTCTGAAGCAAGAAAGATCCCCAAGATGAAGCTGCACCCTCTCCTGATCTGTGGATCGTTGTTCAGTTTGATCTTCTCTGCGGCATCGCTCCCGGCAACCGCCGCGTGGCAATCGGCGGCAGACATGAGCGCGGGCCGGTACGCCCCCACCGCCACGCTTCTGCCCGACGGCAAGATCCTCGTGGCGGGGGGATTCGACGGGACCACGACCGTCGCGTCCGCCCAGCTTTTCGACCCCGGCTCCCTCGATCCGGCGACGGGTCGGCCGGGGACCTTCAGCCCCACCGGCTCGCTCCTTACGGGCCGGAACTTCGCCACCGCCACGCTGCTCGACAACGGCACGGTCCTGATCGCCGGGGGGTACAACGAGGCGCCCATCGGCTCCCTGGGGTCGCTCGACACCGCCGAAATCTACACGCCCTCCACGGGCAAGTTCACGCGGCTCTCCGCCCGGATGACGAGTCCGAGAGAGCTGTTTACCGCGACGAAGCTCCCCAACGGCAAAGTCCTGCTGGCGGGGGGCTTCAACACCCGGACGGGCCGGACTCTGGCGACCGCCGAGCTCTACGACCCCGCCACCGGCCGGTTCACCGCCACCGGCACGATGAAGGCGGCGTACGGGCGGTTCGGGCACGACGCGCTGCTGCTGCCCACCCCCGTCGATGCGAGCGGGAACCCGACGAAAGTCATGATCGCCGGAGGCAAGGAGCGGAGCGGGCCGCAGGCCTGGTTTCCCCTCCGCTCCGTCGAGCTGTACGACATCCCCACCGGCACGTTCACCACGCTGGGGCAGATGCTGAACGCGCGGGACCGCCCGACGGCGGCCTGGATCGCCGCGCTGAAGAAGGTCCTCGTCATCGGGGGGCAGGGGACCGACGCGAACGGTAAATCCATCGGGGTGCTGCCCACCGAATTCATCGATCCCGTCGCTCGCACCTTCAGCCCCGGCCCGCCGCTCCATAAGGGCCGCATGGCGCACACGCTTTCCCCCCTCCCCGACGGGAGCGTGCTCGTCGCCGGGGGGTGGAGCGACTCCCTCGATGCGACTCCCGGCAGCACCACCGATACGGCGGAACGGTTTATTCCCACTTCACAGAGCGGGGCGTTCGTCTGGGCGGACCCGAATCCCCAGGATGCTACCCAGCCCGCCGGCATGAAAGCGAGCCGACACGATCAGGGGGCGGTCGCGCTGCAGGACGGGCGGGTGATCATTTTCGGGGGGAAGCAGGTGGAGACCGGCGGCGCGATCACCTATCTGGCCGGGACGGAGGTCTACACCGCCCCGCGACGGTTGGGGGACGTGAACGGCGACGGCTCCGTGGACGTTTCCGACGGGGTGCTGGTCGTACAGGCGACGGTGAAGATCGTGACTCTGACCCCGGAGCAGGCGCAGGTGGCGGACGTGAACAAAGACAAGTTGATGAATGTGGCGGACGCCGTGAAGATCCTCCGGGTCGCCGTGAAACTCGATCCGCCCTTCCCGGAGTGAAGAGATAGGGGAGAGAGAACCTCATTTAGCCCCTCTTTAAGCCCCTCTTTGTTTTCACCGCTCCCGATCCCCGCGACCAATGAATGTCACCTTTTGAGATGCCCTCCGGCAGGAGAGAGGGGCCTGTTTCGCCAATGAATCTACGCTGCAACACGCGGGCGCGCCTCCGATGCACGCGAGCCGCCCCCCATTCCGCTCCCTGGTGCAACAAGCCTCCCCACTTCCCCGATCTCTCCCGCACAGGATGCCGCATGACCTTTTCTATCCGTAAGCGGATACTTCTCTTCCTCTGCGTTCTTATTTCGGCGCTGCTGTCCGCCGGCTGCGCCTCTCTACGCGGGCGCGGCGCCTCGGCGGTCGAGATCGGGCCGGGCGGCAAGGTCGTCCTCGACTTCTGGAACGGCTTCACCGGGCCGGACGGCAAGATGATGGAGGCAATGGTTCGCCAGTTCGAGAAGGAACACCCGGATGTGGACATCCGGATGCAGATCATCCCCTGGGGCACCTACTACGACAAGCTGACCCTCTCGCTGGCGTATGGCGGCGCGCCGGAAGTCTTCATCCTCCACGCCGCACGCCTACCGGAGTACGCGTCCTTCGGCGTGCTGGAGCCGCTGGGAGACCTCGTCGCGTCCTCGCAGCCGCCCCTGCCGGTCGACGATTTCGCGCCGATCCCATGGCAGGCGACCTTCTACAAGGGGAAGCAGTACGCCCTGCCGCTCGACGTGCATCCCATCGGCCTCTATTACAATACGAAGCTGTTCAAAGAGGCGGGGATCGTGGACGAACAGGGCCGCGCGAAACCCCCGACGAACTGGGAAGAGTTCCTGAGCGCGGCCCAAAAGCTCACGAAGGACACCAACGGGGACGGCCAGCCCGACCAGTGGGGGTTCGTGTTTACGTGGCAGCGCACCAACTGGTTCACCTTCGCGTACCAGTTTGGCGGGGGAGCGCTCTCGCCGGACCTTCAATCGTGCATCATGGCCTCGACCGAGAACCTCGCCGCCCTCCGGCGCATGAACGACCTGATCTACAAATACAAGGTCGCGCCGAAGCCGGAGGGAATCGACGCGTGGCTGGCGTTCCGGCAGGGCAAGGCGGCGATGGCGCTCGAAGGGATCTACATGCTCGCGTCGTTGGAGGAGCAAAAAGGCCTGCCCTACGCCGGCGCCCCGGCCCCGCAATTCGGGCCGGTTCGCGCCGCATGGGCCGGGTCGCACCTACTCTCGATGGCGGATGGGATCTCCCCGGAGGCCGCCCGCGCGGGGTGGAAATTCATGCGATACCTCTCGGACCACAGCCTCATGTGGGCGAAGGGAGGGCAGGTCCCGGTGCGGAAATCGGCGCTGCGGTCACCGGAGTTCGCGGAGATGCCCGTTCAGGCGCAGTTCGCGAAGCAGCTCCCCTACGTGCGGTACGAGCCGCTGAGCCCGAAAGCCAACGCCCTCTTCCCGTTCGTGGATCCCGCCGTCGAAGCCGTGCTCCTCGACTTGGAAAGCCCCAAAGAAGCGACCGAGGACGCCTGCCGCCGCATCGAACAGGTGCTGGAACGCCCCTGAACTACAGTTTCGAGTGTTGAGTTTTGAGTTTTGAATTAAAACCCCCTCAGCCACTCCCTTCAGGCTTCGGCCCAGGTGGGGTTCAACTCAAAACTCAACACTCAAAACTTGTAAAAAGGAGTTGCGAATGCAGAACGCCCCTTTGCAAACGGACCCCCTTCTCCGCAGCGAGCGCGCCCGCTTCCCCGGAACGGGTCATTCGGCGTTCGGACTTCGGCGTTCGCAAATGAGAGAGGGGTGGGTGGGCCTCTTGTTCGCGCTGCCGCACCTCCTCCTCTTCGGCGTGTTCCTGCTCGCGCCCGTGCTGTACGGGTTCTACATCTCGCTCCACCGGTGGCACGTCCTCGCAAAGTCGCACCCGTGGGTGGGGCTGGAAAACTACGCCGCCGTCCTCTCCGACGACATCTTCTGGATCGCGCTGCGGAATACCGCCTACTTCGTGGTGCTGGTGGTGCCGCTGGGAAATCTGGTGTCGCTCGGACTCGCGTTGGGGCTCGCATCGGTGAAGCGGTTCCAGGCGTTCTATAAAGTCTGCTACTACCTGCCGGTGGTCATCTCCATCGCGGTCGTCGCGGTGCTCTGGCGGTGGCTGTACAACACGCAGATCGGCCTGCTGAACATGTATATCGGGGCCGTCGTGGGGGGGCTGCGGGAGATCGGGCTGCCATTGGCGCCGTTCCAGCCGCTCCCCTGGCTCTCGAACCCGCTGTGGGTCATGCCGTCCATCGCGCTGATGTCGATCTGGTGGGGCGCGGGGGGGAATATGATCCTGTACCTCGCCGGGATCAACAATATCCCCGACGACTATTACGAGGCGGCGATGATCGACGGCGCTAACGCGTGGAACCGCTTTTGGGCGATCACATGGCCGCTGCTCAAGCCGACGACGCTCTTCTGCCTCGTCTTCTCGGTGCTCGGGGCGTTCCAGATCTTCGGGCAGACGTACGTGCTGTTCACGGGGGGGGCGGGACCCGCGCGGTCCGGCCTGACGGTGGCGCTGTACATGTACCAGCAGGGGTTCGGGCAGTACGAGATGGGGTACGGCGCGGCCATCGCCTACCTGCTGTTCGCCATCGTGCTGGCGTTCACCGTCCTCCAGTTCCGGCTGCTGGAAGGCCGCGCCGAGCGCGCCGGGCCCGACGAGAAGATGGATAAACCCGTAGGGGAGCCGGTGGAGGAGGAGGCCGTATGAGATCGTTTCTACGACGCGCGCAACTGGAGCTGCACCTGCCGATGCTCGCGCTCGCGTTCCTGTTCCTCGCGCCGCTCCTCTGGATGGTGGCGACCGCCCTGAAGACGCCGGAGGACATCATCTCCGGGCTGGGCGCGCTCCGGTGGGTCCCCCAACCCGTCACCTTCGAGAACTTCCGCAGCGTGCTCGCCAAGACGGAGGAGTTCCCGGTCTGGCGCTGGACCTTCAACAGCGTGTTCGTCTCGCTGGCGGTGACGGCGCTGGTGCTCGCCGTCGATTCGCTCGCGGCGTACTCGTACTCCCGGCTGCGGTGGCGCGGGCGGGACCGGCTGTTCGCCATCCTCGTGGCGACGATGCTCGTGCCGGGGCAGGTGCTCCTCATCCCCTCGTATCTCCTGATCCGGGAGCTGGGCCTGTTCGACACCTACGGGGCGCTCATCATCCCGGCAGGCGCGGGGGCGTTCGGGGTCTTCCTGCTCCGCCAGTTCTTCATGACGATCCCCGTGGAGTTGGAAGAAGCGGCGCGGCTGGACGGCTGCGGCCCCCTGGGAGTCTTCCGCCACGTCATCCTGCCGCTCTCCCGCCCGGCGCTGGCGACCCTGGGGATCTTCACCTTCATGGGCACCTGGAACGCCTTTGAAGGGCCGCTCATCTTCACCGACAGCCTCCTGATGCGGACACTCCCCATCGGCATCACGATATTCCAGGGGCGCTACAACACCGAGTACGGCCCCCTGATGGCGGCGGCGGCGCTCGTCGCCATCCCGGTGATCGTCGCGTTCCTCGTCTTCCAGAAGTACATCATCAAGGGGATCTCTCTGAGCGGCCTTGCCGGACGGTGATGTGGGGGGAGGGTGTAGGAGGGGGGAGGGGGTAGGGGGTAGAGCGGTGACCCGGCGACTCAAGTCGCGGGCCCGAGCCCTGCCGGGTCACCGAGGTTGCGCCGGATGCGATCCGGGGAGATGCTGATACTTTCGGAGGTCTACCAGTGC
>JAHWJO010000311.1 GCA_019348365.1 Armatimonadota bacterium
CAGTACTTCGGGGGTCACCCCGCGGGAAAACCGGTCACCCCCCGCAATCTCCATCCAAATCATAAAAACCTTCTTTATTTATAAGAGAAGGAGAGATATGCTAACCCCCGGAGAATTTTCTCTCCGGGGGTTTTGTTGTTCTATCACCAGGTTATCGCTTAAAGACTTACCCTACGTAATTGAATGAGTGAAAATCCTTACTCCAGGACGACAAATACCGAATGTCGCTCTCGTGGCTCCACATTTTTAGTGCGGTGACCACGACCTGTGGTGTCTTCCAGTAAAAGAATTTCTCCGCCCCGAAGGGTACGTCGCTCTCCGTCTGTTACCTCCAGCTCAATTGCGCCATCCAGCAGAATGATAAATTGTTTGCGGGGAGCGGGATGCCAGTCGTAATCGTATCCGGGATCATTACGCCGGAAGATCACTTCTTTAGCCGGGATTGCCTCCGACAGGTGACCAATCTGACCGGCATCGCGCAGCTCGACCTCTTTATCATCGAAATGGCTCTCTCCCTGCTCATCTGCATAGACGCGCGTGATCCTCATGGTTTTTTACTCCAGTCGATAGATGTGGCGCTGCAGCCCTTCGCGATAGAACTCCCACGCTCTTATTCCATCGGTTGTAACGACGAGAGCAAACGGGCGGATATGAGAAAAAACCAAATCTGTCGCGATCCGGGGCGTTCAGAAACCTATCTCAATCGTCTTGGCTCATCCGGCTATGAATCCAGGTCCGAGCCGCTTCCACCTCTCCCCGGTTCAATTCATGGCCGGTCTCTTCCCAGTGCAGCTGTACTTCGGCGCCAGCCCCTCGCAGGAGATTCGCCAATCCTTCCGTTTGGTCCTGAGGCACCAGCTCGTCATATCTGCCGGCGCCGATGAATATCCGCTTCCCGGAGAGGTCCGGGGCCGTTTCCGGGACAAAAGGGATCATCGGATGGAAAAGGACCGCAGCCTTTAAAACGGAGGGGCGGAGGAGGAGCATGCTGGCCGCGATGTTCGCGCCATTGGAGTAGCCGACCGCGATTACCTGTCCCGGATCGAAATTATAATTCTCGGCGGCGGAGATGACGAAATCGGCCAGTTCATGAGTCCGGCGATGGAGATCCTCCTGATCGAACACCCCCTCGGCGAGGCGGCGGAAGAACCGGGGCATGCCCCGCTCCAGCACCTGACCGCGCGGGCTGAGGAGCGCGGCTTCCGGAAGCAGATGGCGGCCCAGTGCTAGCAAGTCTTTTTCGTTGCCGTCCGTGCCGTGGAGTAATAGTAACGTACGGTTTTCACCCTCCTGTCCCGCTTTCTCGAACTGATGGATGAATCCCGGACCCGGCACCTGCTTCACTTTGTCGTCCCGGAAAGTTCAGGCGAGGAGAGGGGCCGCAGCCCGGCCTCGATCTCGGCGCGGCGCGACTCCAGGAATGGCGGCAGCGACAATCGCTTGCCCAGATCCTGAGGGTCCTCGTCGGTAGCGAAACCCGGACCGTCGGTCGCGATCTCGAACAGCACGCCGCCGGGCACGCGGAAGTAAAGCGAACGGAAGTAGAAGCGGTCGATGACATCGGTCACGCCGATTCCGGCATCCGTCAGATGCTTCTGCCACCAGCGATGGGTTTCGTCGTCGGGGGTGCGGAACGCGACGTGATGCACGCCCCCTCTGCCGACCGTACCGGGGGGAAGATCCGGGCGCACCTCCACATGCATTTCCGTTCCGGGGCCTCCCGCGCCGGTCGTATAGACGATGATCTCGTGACCCTCGTTATCGGCGGGCGTGTAGGTGGAAACGCGCTCGAAGCCGAGGACCTCGGTGAAGACGCGCTCCGTCGGCTCCAGTTGTCGTAAAGTCAGCGTGACGTGATCCAACCCCCGGATCGCGACCTCCACCGGAACCGGGCTCTGATCCCAGGGATTGCCGCCCGGCACCTGGGCCTCGCCGTCCTCCGCCACCAGCGCGAGACGCTGATCCTCAAAGTCCTGGAAGGGGAGGCTCGCACGTCCGTTGCGCTTGACGATCTCACCGTGTTGGATATCCATCGAGTCAAACCGCTCGCGCCACCATTCCAGGGCGGAGGCATCCGATACTCGCAGCCCGGATTCTGAGAGGGTGCCCGTTCCGCGCCGTCGTGGGGCTTCCTTCCAATCGAAGAACGTCAGCTCCGTGCCGGGGTTGCCGATTTCATCCCCGTAGAAGAGATGGTACGCCGAAAGGTCATCTTGGTTGACCGTCTTCTTCACCATCCGCATCCCGAGCGCCTGGGTATAGAAGCGGACGTTTTCTGAGGCGTGTGAGGTCACCGCTGTAATGTGGTGCAATCCGGTGAGTTGTTTCATAAGAATACTTTCGCTCGGTTACGTTGGATTATAAAGGCAGGTAAACTTTTAACAGCGTCCCATGGATCTGTAGCCGTACACAAGGCTCGCGTCAGGAGGGGTTCATGCACGCTCTCAGTTAATATGTCCGATAACTTCCCTGAGTAAACCTTCAATAATCGTTAAAGTCCGTATCATCCTCGCCCCGGTCTTTATGAGGTGCTCCCCAATTTCTGGTCCACCAGAAGTGAGAGTCCGACGTTCTACTGAGTGGTTGGTGGATGGGTCTCCATCCATTCTTGTTTGAACTCCAGAGGAGTCTTGTAGCCGAGACTGCTGTGGGGTCGCTCCTCTGAGTCCCCCATGGTGGAGACGCATTATTATGACGGTTCTCCAATAGGCTCAACTTCAGCGGCTCCGTCAGGCCTTGGGACAGTCGACTCCGTCGCAATGAAAGACAATCGTAACTGTTGCTGCTTGAATTAAGCGTGCGAAAAAGCCACTCCCGCTTTTGCAGGATACCAGGCATTTGATCGACGCCGAGTTCCCCAGAGAACGTAATAGGGTAGTCCCTTTAGATAATCTTAAAAGAGGAAAGAGTTGCTAAGTCTTTAATGCGCGGGGATGGGAGATCACGTAGACCTCTTTCAGCGCGTCCCGGCTGACGTGAGTGTAGACTTCCGTGGTGGAGATGGAGGCATGGCCCAGCAACTCCTGGATCGACCGGAGATCGGCGCCGCCTTCCAGCAGATGGGTCGCGAAGGAGTGCCTTAAAACGTGGGGGCTGGGCGGGGCGGCAAGCCCGGCTTCCGAGGCCCGCTTGCGGAGGATCTTCCAGATCGCCACCCGCTCCAATGGACGGCCCCGCGCCGAGAGGAACAGGGCCGCCTCCCCGGAACCGGAGGCGGCCAGCAGAGAGCGGCCCTGATGGAGATAGGTTTCCAGCGACCGCCGGGCGGCAGCGCCGATCGGCAGGACCCGCACCTTCGATCCTTTGCCGAAACACCGAAGATAGCCTTCGTTCAGGTCCACGTCCTGCAGGGTGAGGGTCGCCAGCTCGCTCACGCGGAGGCCGCACGCGTACATCAACTCGAAGATAGCGCGGTCCCGCAGCGCCATGGGGTCGTTGTTTTCGGGGAAGCCGAGCAGGTTTTCCATCTCCTGAATCGTCAGGACTTTGGGCAGGCGCTTGGGGAGTTTCGGGGCTTCCAGTCCGGTCCCGAAGTCGGTTTCGATGTATCCCTCCCGGTAAGCGAAGCGCAGCAGCATGCGGAGGGCGGAGACTTTCCGGGCGACGCTGCGGGGCTTGAGGTCCGATGCGCCCATGCGAAGGCGGTACTGCTCCACCAGCTCTCGGGAGAGGACCGCGTCACCGACCTCTTCGACGAAGTGGCGCAGGTCCGCCGCGTAGGCCGACAGGGTGTTTTCCGAGAGTCCGCGCTCGACTTGCAGGTAGCGCAGGAACTCTTCCACGAGGGCTTCCAGAGTAAAGGCGTTCACACCTTTATCATCGGTGATTCTTTCCCGCTCTGGAGGTCGGCAGGAGAATTGCCGCGAACGGCGGTCGGATAGCTTCTAAAGCCTGTCACCTTTAGAATGAGGGCAGGTCCTCATCCCCGTCGGTCTTCGGGGAGGGAGCCGTGCCGCCGGGTTCCACCGCGCCGTCCTCCGATTTCAGGATGGCCTCGATCTCCACGATCCGGGGGCCGTCCATCCGCGTGACGGTGAAGGAGTAGAGATCGGACTCGACGGAATCCCCTTCGCCGGGCACGCGCTCCAGCCGCCCCATGATCCATCCCCCCAGCGTATCGAAGTGCTCGCTCTGGATCTCTTCTTTCAACTCCCGGCTGACGTCGGACAGGGCGGCGGCCCCCTGGATCACGATGACGTTTTCGCGGCGCAGGAAGTCCGGGGGCTCCTCGTCCATCTCGTCGGTGATCTCCCCGATGAGCTCCTCCACCAGGTCCTCCATGGTGACGATTCCCGCCGTGCCGCCGTACTCGTCCATCACCAGCGCGATCTGCGAATGGCGGGCCTGAAGCTCCCGCAGCAGACGCTCGATGGACTGGGTCTCCGGGACGATGTGGATGGGCCGGAGGACTTTCGTGAGGTCGATGCCGGTGGAGGCCAGTTGGGAGACCATCTCCTTGAGGTGGACGAACCCACGCGGCTGGTCGAGGTCTTCGTCTTCCACAACGAGGTAGCGGGTGTGGGGGTGCTTGTCGATCTCCTCCAGGATACGCGCCTGAGTCCAGTCCAGGGAGAGGAAGTCCACGTCCACGCGGGGGACCATCACGGCGTGGACCGGCGTGTCCGCGAACTCGAAGGCCTGCTCCACGAGGAGCGCTTCGCTGTCCCTCAGCGAACCTCCGCGCGCCGATTCCGCGAGGATCATGCGAAGCTCTTCCTCCGTGTGGAGATGCTCGTGCTCATTGGCCGACCGGAGGCCGATGAGTCTCAGGACGCCGTTGGCGACTCCGTTGAGGAACCAGATCGCGGGATAGAAGACCAGGTAAAAGAGATGGAGGGGCCATGCCAGCGCGAGAGTCGTGCCTTCAGGCCGGATGATGGCGTACGATTTGGGGGCAAGCTCCCCGAAGACGATGTGGAGGAAGGTGATGATCAAAAACGCGATGGCGACCGCCGTGGTGTGCGCCGCCGCCGTGCCCATGGCGCCCCACCCATCGAACAGGGGCTGGATGAGGTGGGCAAATGCGGGCTCGCCGATCCACCCAAGGCCCAGGCTCGCCAGCGTGATGCCGAGCTGGGTGGCGGAAAGATAGGCGTCGAGATGCTGAACCGCCCGGTGCGCCGTGCGCGCGAAGAAGCCCCCCTCCTCCGCCAGTTCCTGGATTCGCGTTTTCCGCACCTTGACGATGGCGAATTCCGCCGCCACGAAAAAGCCGTTCAAAGCCACCAGAAACAGCGCGATGAAGATCTTCAGGAGCTGATTGACATCCATAAAGGGGTCACCCTCGGGATACGGAGCGTGAAATCAATCCGGTAACTCTACTTCTCATTGTAGCGATTCGTTATCGTACGAAGTAAAGGACCGAGTTGCATCTGCCGTTATCGTGATACCCCGGTGTGCCCGAATCCACCCGCGCCGCGCTCGGTGTCCTCCTCCACCGGACCTTCTTCCCACTGTGCGAGCGTCACCGGGGCGATGACCATCTGCGCGATGCGGTCGCCATGCTTAAAGGTGACGGGCTCCTGTCCCAGATTGATAAGTATAACCTGAATCTCTCCCCGGTAATCGGCATCGACGGTTCCGGGCGTGTTCAAACAGGTGACTCCCTGTTTTGCCGCCAAGCCGCTTCGGGGACGGATCTGCGCCTCGTAACCCAAGGGCAATGCGATCTTGAGGCCGGTAGGGATTCGGTTCCGTTCACCGAGAGCGAGGGTGATCGGCTCATTCAGGGCGGCATGGAGGTCCATCCCCGCCGCGCCGGGGGTAGCGTAAGTGGGAAGGGGGAGATCGGCGGCGTGCGCCATCCGTTCGATTTTGATTTGTACGGTGAGAGGGTGTGACATAAGAGAATACGCTCCTTGAGTTGGGGGTAGTCTTATTCTCTATCGGTTGGGGCATAACAAGTTTCTACGAGGTTTAGTCAAAAAGTGTGCAAAAGAGGTCAGGCGGCTAGCTTGTCAGGATGCCTCACCCTTTCTCCATTGACGTAAGCCGCCCCCTCGGCGACCTCTCCTAAGAGGGTGTATAGAAAGGAGTGAGAAGAGGGTAAGCTAGAGATATGAACC
>JAHWJO010000312.1 GCA_019348365.1 Armatimonadota bacterium
TAGGCGGAGAGCGCGTCCATCCCATGCGTGCGGTAGGTACGGGGATCGACGGCCACGGGATCCGTCAGGTAACGCACGGCGGCGGCGGGGAGCACCCGTTGGCCCCGGGCCATGCCGCCATCGAGCAGCATCGCGGCAAAGGCCGCAAGGTCCGTAGCATTCGAGAAAAGGCCTGCGTGCCCCGCCACTCCCCCCATCCGGCGGGCGAGCGGGTCCCGTACCGTGCCCGGTGTAAATATCCCCACTTCAGACCGGGGATTTCCGTCGCTGTTTTGCGGAGTGAAGCGGGGTTGGAAGCAGGTCTGCTCCATGCCGACCGGGAGGAATAGGGTTTTGCGGGCGGCTTCGTCCAGAGTCATCCCGGTCTCGATTTCGACGATCCGACCGAGCAGCAGGTAATCGAGGTCGCTGTAGAGGAATCGCCTCCCCGGCGGGTATCGTAAGGGCTGCCGCGCCACCGACGCCTCCGCAGAGGTGCGGAACCGTTTCGAGAGGCCGGGGGGAAGCCCTGAGGTGTGCAGGAGGAGCTGTCCCACCGTGATCTCCCGGTGTTCCCCCTCCAGCTGGTCGAACCAGTGTCGTATCGGGGTCTCCAGGGTGAAGCGCCCCTTCGCGACGAGGTCCAGCACCAGAGGCGCGGTGACGACCGCTTTCGTCAGCGAGGCGAGATCGAACGCGGTGTCCGTGCTGAGGGGTGCGCCTTGACCGTTCGTGCCGAAGGCTTTGACAAACGGTTCGGCATCCGGGCTGCTCACCCAGAGGACCGCCCCAGTGATGATCTTTTCCTCCACCGCCGCCTGAACCTTCTCCTCCAGCTTTGCAGCAGGGATATCCGTGAGCCGTAGCAGTGCAGAAGAACTCGAGGGGCGGGCAGGGGGCGATCCCAACGAGAGGTATTTCACTCCGGAATAGAGGGAGCCGCTCAACGCCCCCACGAGCAAGCCTATAAAACACGTTCCGAAGAACCCCCACCGTTTCAAAACACAATTCTCCAACCGGTTATTTTATCCGCCGAATAGTTCTGTTGGACCGACCATTTCGCCGTCTGCCCCGAGTGATTCTCATCAAAGAGAACAGAGGGTTCTCCCCACTTCACCGTCGACTCCCCTTCTCATGCTGAAAGCCGCAGCAAAAGGATGGCTCTTTTATGGGCAGCTTGATTTGATTTGAAGCAATCTAAGCCGCTACGGCTTCCTGTCCGGCGTTCTCCCGAATCCACGCGCGGAGCGGCACGTCGTCCTCCTTCGGGTCGAAGTAGCCGTTGAACGAGGTGCAGGCGCCGAGCAGCTGCCGCCGGATCGGGTCGAGGCGGTCCCACACCTTCGAAACGTCCATGAAGCACTTGGGGCGCAGCCATCGGTGACTGTAGCCGTAGAAGAGAGCCTTGCGCGTGACGTTAGATGAGTTCGGGCTCGCGGCGTGCCAGAGCCTCCGGTCGAACACGAGGGCATCCCCGGCCCGCACCGTCACGGCCAAGGCCCCGGCGGGGTTCGGATCGCCATCCTCCGAAGGTATGAGGCGGCGCGATGTGTGGCTCCCCGGCACGATGTAGAAGTTGCCCATCCCGGCTTCCGGAATGTCGTTCAGGAAGTAAACCACTTTCATCGAGATCATCGGCTGAAGCTCGACTTCGAGGTCGCGGTTCATCCGGTTGTTGTCCTGGTGCCAGCCCAGCCGTTTCTTCTCCGGGGCGGCCTCCCCCGGCGGGGTGACGATCATCTGAGTGTGGTAGAGCTGGAGGTTCCATCCCATCAGGCCCCAGACCTTCGGGAAGGTCGTCGGCCAGTCGATCAGCTCCAGGAACCGCTCGTCGTGCCCGATGGTGTCGTGCAGGTTCACGCGATCGTGGGATTTCAGGCCGTGCTCCCGGCGGTACTGACGGTCAACGTCGTCGGTCACCCCCACAAAGTGACTCACCTGTTCCGGGGTGAGGGCGTTCGGAATCAGGAAGTAGCCGTCCCGCTCGAAGGCGCGGCGTTCTTCGTCGTTGACCTGATGGGACAGAGCAGCGCGATCCATGGTTATCCTCTTCCTCTCCTTCGATTCACTTCATCGCTAGGCGTATGCATGAAGGGAGAATCACCAGCCCTTCCCAACCGCCTTCGTCCGAATGCGGCAGACGTACATATCGGCGGTGATGTAGAGGGTGGAGCCGTCATCGCCCCAGGCGACGTTGGAGGTGCGCTCCCCGGTCTCGATCCGGCCCAGGAGCTTGCCCTGAGGGGTGAAGATGTAGACTCCGCCGGGGCCGGTCGCCCAGAGGTTGCCGTCCCGGTCGGTTTTCAGGCCGTCGGGTGCGCCGGGCAGCTTCCCCATCACCGGGGTCACGTCGTAGAAGACGCGGCCCTTCCCCAGCGTGCCGTCCGCTAAGACCGGGAACACCATCCAGATCGCCCGCTGCGCGTCCGACTGCGCGACGTAGAGGGACTTCTCATCGGGAGAGAAGGCGATGCCGTTCGGGCGGGCGAGTTCTCTGGTGAGGAGGGTCAGTCTCCCGTCGGCGGAGAGCCGGTATACGCCCTGGAAGTCCAGCTCCTTCCGGGGGTCGTTCACGTTCTTCGGGAGGCCGTAGGGCGGGTCGGTGAAGTAGAGGTCGCCGTTGGACTTGAACGTGCCGTCGTTCGGGCTGTTGAGGCGCTTGCCCATGTAGCTGTCCACGAGGGTCTGCTTGCCGCCGTCCCACCTCATGCGTGAAACCCGGCGGTCGCCGTGCTCGCACATGACGAGGCGGCCCTGCGGGTCGATCATCAGGCCGTTGCTGCCGGGCTCGTAGCCGTAATCGGCGACGCCGGTGTAGCCGGACGGCTTCATGAAGAGGGTCGTCCCGACGCCTTCCTTCCATTTGATGATCGAGTTGCGGGGGATGTCGGAGAAGAGGAGGTACCCGCCGTCCCTGACCCAGACGGGGCCTTCGGTCCACTCGAAGCCGGACGCGATGACTTCGAGCCGGGCATCGGGGGCGAGGAGCCGGTCGAGGGCGGGGTCGAGGCGGTGGATCCTGCCGAGGGTGGGGAAGTTTTTGGTGTCCTGCGCCCGAGAGGGAGGAGAAAGGTGAACGAGCGTGAGCAGAACGGCAAAGAGGGACGGGAGTGATTTCAGCATAGAGAAGTCCTTTGGAGAGAGGGATAAACTCTCTTTTCTCCCGCTACCGGATCGTTCCTCCCGGAAACCTTTTTTAGTGATGGATCGGAAATGGATTGACCGTGCTCTGCCTGACCTGCGGGACAAGCGCCGGGAGCTAATCCTTCCCCGACGGTATGCGGGCGCTCTCTGCGCGGAGGATGCACCCGATCAGGCCCAGCGCGTCTTCCAGGTCGTCGTTCACCACAACATAATCGAAGTGAGGGATCTGCTCCATCTCCCAGCGGGCCGCGTTCAGCCGCACCGCCAGCTCCTCCGGGCTTTCGCTGGCGCGGGACCGCAGGCGGCGCTCCAACTCCTCCAGGCTCGGCGGGGCCACGTAGATCAGCACGGCTTCGGACATTTTCCTTTTGATCGTCAGCGCCCCCTGGATGTCGATCCGCATGACGACGGACGCGCCCGCTGCCAGGCGGCCCAGCACCCACTCCTTCGAGTTCCCGTAGAGCCGCCCGTACACCTCGGCCCACTCCAGCAGCGCTTCCTCCTCGATCATCCGCCGGAACGTGGGTTCATCCGTAAAATGGTAGTCCACGCCGTCCGCTTCCCCGACACGCGGGGCGCGGGTGGTAAACGTGACGCAGCGTTCCAACTCGGGATGCCGCTTCAATAATTCCAGCAGGAGGGTGTCTTTCCCGGCGCCGCTCGCGCCGGAGATCACGAACAACCGATTTGAAGGATGGGTGATGACTGATGAGTGATGAAAAGTCTCCGGCCGATCATGCGCCTGAGATTGCAGAGGGACGCTCTCTTCCGGTTTACCTTTTTCATCACTCATCAGTCATCACTCATCATTCAAAGGCTGTCCGCGCTCATGTAGGGGCGCAGGACTTCGGGGAGGGTAACGGAGCCGTCTTCCTGCTGGTTGTTCTCCAGGAGCGCGGCGAGGATGCGGGGGAACGCCAGCCCCGACCCGTTGAGGGTGTGGACGAACTCCGGCTTCGCGCCCTTATCCGGTCGGTAGCGGATGCTCGCGCGGCGCGCCTGGAACGCCTCGAAGTTGCTGCACGAGGAGACTTCCAGCCACCGGTCCACGCCGGGGGCGTGCACTTCGATGTCGTAGGTCTTCGCCGACGCGAATGAAATCCCGTCCGTCGAGAGGTTCACCACGCGGACGGGAAGCTCCAGCGATTTCACGCATTCTTCGGCGTCCCGCGTCAGGGATTCGAGGTGGTCGTAGCTTTCCTCCGGCTTCGTGAACTTCACCAGCTCCACCTTGTCGAACTGGTGGACCCGGAGCAGGCCGCGCGTGTCCTTCCCGGCGGCCCCGGCCTCGCGGCGGAAGCAGGGCGTGTAGCCGGTGAGGAGGATCGGAAGCTGATCCGCCTCCAAAATCTCCTCACGGTGGAAGTTCGTCAGGGGGACCTCCGCCGTGGGGATGAGGAACAGGTCGTCGGCGGTGACGTGGTACATGTCCTCCTCGAATTTGGGAAGCTGTCCCGTACCCGTCATCGAGGCACGACTGGCGAGGACGGGCGCCCAGACCTCCCGGTAGCCCCGTGCGGTGTGGAAGTCGAGGGCATAACTCATCAGGGCGCGGGCGAGCTTTGCAAGCGTCCCCCACATCAAAGGGAAGCCGACCCCGCCGACGCCCGTGATCTTCGTGAACACCGCGTCCGAGATGATGTGGCCGATGCGGCGCCAGAAGTTCGGATCGGTGAAGTACTGCTGGCCGGTGATCTGCTGCCCGGAGACCACGTCCCAGAGGCGGAACTCCGCCTTGAGCCGGCCGGACGGATCGCGCGAGACGCGGCCCGTCACCAGGGCCTGCGCCCCGGCGGCGCGCCAGGCCTCGAATCGCGGCGCGGTGTCGAAGGCCGGGCGCTCCGGAAAGCGCGCCCGGTCGATCAGCGCGAAATAGCCCGAGCGCTGCAGGTTGTTGGCGATGATCCCGGACACGCGCTGCCCGATCTCGCCGTCGCCGCTGAACTCCGAGACCGCGATGGGCATCGGCTGGAACTGGCTGCCGGGACCCACGCGCAGCGTGAGCTGGGCCTGCGCGGGAGGCCCGAGCATGAGGACCGCGAGGCCGAGGCCGAACGCCAGAAGGGCAGCGCGCAGAGCGGTGAAAGGGAGCATGGCAGCTTTCATCATGGCGATGTCGGGGCGATGAACCGGCACGGGATCAGGTGTGGCCGAGGTCGAAGTCGATGTGCCAAATCTTCCATTCCTCGTAGTAAGGCGCGAACCTCGCCGGGATGCTGTAGGGCGCGCAGCGCCGTACCGCACGGGCGGCCGTCTCCGCGATCGTGCGGTCGAGCGCCGACGATCCCGCGCGCAGCACCCTCGGCTCGGCCGCGAGGCTGCCGTCGGCATGAAGGCGAATGTCCAACCGCGGGATGGTGGCGTTGCCGCCGGAGGCGCCGATCGGCACCGAGTAGCAGCGCTCGACCTGTTCCTTGATGAGGGCGCCGAGCGCATCCCGCAGGCTCGGGTTGAGCTTCGCCGCCGTTCCCGCCGCCGTCCCGAGGGACGCCGTCTTCTGGAGCTCCGACCCGGTCGCGCCGGTGGACTGGTTCTTGTCCTTGGTGTTCAGGAATTGGCGCAGGTCGCCGACGTCGAGCTTCTTGGCCACCTCCGCCTGCTTGCGGGCCTTGGCCTCCGCTTCCGCCTTGGCCTGCGCTACTCGCTTCGCTTCGGCATCGGCCTTGGCCTTCGCGTCGGCCGCTTTGCGGGCTTCGGCCTCGGCCTTCGACCTGGCCTCGGCGGTGCGGCGGGCTTCCTCCTCGGCTTCCGCCGCGCGCTTCGCTTGAGCCTCCGCCGCTGCCTTGGCGGCAGCGACCCGCTTCGCCTCCGCCTGCGCGTCGGCTTCGGCCTTCGCCTTGGCCTTCAGTTCCGCGTCCGCCACGGCCTTCGCTTCCGCCTCGGCGCGCTCCTGCGCTTCGGCGGCCCTGGCTTTCGCCTGCGCGTCG
>JAHWJO010000313.1 GCA_019348365.1 Armatimonadota bacterium
TATGAATCACCGGGCGGACGGCGGACACAGGTGATTCTCGATAGTTCCCATCATTTAAGCGGGCAGCGAGGGGAGGACACCCCATCCAGTCAGCTCCCCGGCTCCTCCTGCTCCCCCTGCTTGTAGAGGTAGAGGGAGTAGAAAACAGGAGCGAAGAGCGCCCCCGTCAGTGCCGCAAGACAGAGCCAGACGGGCAGGCCCGACCAGACCCCCACCGCCCCGAACAGCCCCGCCAGAGCGAGCAGCTTCGCGGCCAGGCGGTGGGTCGACTCCCACACCCGCTCGCTGGCGAGGGTCCAGGGCGTGCGCACCCCCACCCAGAAATTGCGACGCACTTTACCGAGGACGTTGCCCATCAGCGCCAGGAATAGAAAGACACTGCTGAGGATCGCCCGCCCGACATCGAGGCCGGGATGGAGCGCCGCCTGAAGCATGAGGAGGTGCATGGCGCTGAACCGCCCTGTCACGATGAGGAACAGATAGTTGAAGGTCTCGCGAAACGAGTCCACCTTGAAATTCATCGGGGAGAGCCACGGCAGCAGGAGCATCAGCACGGTGAAAAGCGCAGCGAGCGCCGGGCCGAAGAACGCGACCCCGATCTTGGACCCGTATCCGTCCACCTGGCCGTGGACGTTCCAATGAGTGGGGATGCGGTCCGGCAAAGAAGGGTAGAGGATCAGGGTATAGCCCAGCAGCGCCAACGTCAGCCCCGACCCGATGAGCGCAGCCATCCGGGTGTTCATGATTCCCCCTTTCTATGACGAGTGCGAGGAGCGGTTTCCCGCCCGGATTCGGTATCAGGGCGGTCCGGCACGGGTTCACCGGTGTGGAGCAGGTCCATGATCGCGGTGAGCACGTCCTGGAAAACGGTCGTATTGAGCGCGTAGAAGATCTGCTGGCCCTCGCGGCGGGTGAAGACGAGGTCGGCGGCTTTGAGCAGGTTGAAATGGTGTGACATGGAAGGGCCGGAGATGTCGAACCGCTCAGCGAGTTGGCCGGCGGTCTTCTCCCCGTCTTTCAACAGCCGCAGGATGTCCCGCCGGGTGGGGTCGGCCAGGGCTTTATAAACGGCATCCATTCCCATGAGTTTCAAAACCGCCTCTCTTTTAGATGATTAGCCATCCGTCTAAATGATAGGGGAAATACAAAGCGTTGTCAAATGGAGGTCTGGCGGATGGGTGAAGATGAACGCGTCCCGACCATGGGAACGACTCCGAAGTCACCGATGCACCCCATTCCTATCGCCTTCTCCGTCAGGGGATCATCGGATTCGGTAGCCCTGCCAGAGCCACTCCAGAGCGCTCGGCAGCGTTTGGCGCGTCACCCGCCCGTCCGTGTGCCCGGTCCCCCGGGCGTACACGTACCGGTAGGGATAGCCCTTCGCTTTCAGTGCGGCGGTCATGCGCTGGTTCGCCATGACTCAATTGTGGTGCGAGGCTTCGTCCCTCTTCGAGACGTTGTCGTTCTCGCTGGCCTCCAGCCACACCCGCAAAGGCCTCCGGCGGCTTTGCGGGATCAGACGCTCGTGGTACTCCCACGCGCCATGCGGCGTTTCCGGATTCTCCGGCCACTGCTGATCCACGTAAGTGACGGAGTAGGTCAGTCAGCACCCGCCGGTAGAGGTCGGGGCGATACCACGCCATGGTGAACGCCGCCGCGCCGCCCGAGCTTTCGCCCATGGACACCCGCCCGTTCGGGTCTTTCGTGAAGGTGATTTGATATTCCCGGGCGATCCGTGGCGGCACCTCGTCCTCGATGAACGTGGCGTAGGTATCCGAGAGGGTATCGTATTCGAGGCCCCGCTGGCTTCCCTTTGAGTCGCCGCCTGAGTTGATCATGACGGCGATCATCACGGGCAGACGGCGCTGATGGATCATACAATCAAGCACCACCGGCAGGAGGTTGCGGTAGCTCACCCCGTCCTGGACAACGATAAAAGGAGCGGGCTTGCCGGCGACGTACTGTTGGGGGACGTATGCGGCTACTTTGCGCTGGTAAGGCACGGTGCCGGTTTGACCCTTAGCGATACCCGGATAGATCCGGCTGTCCGTCGAGTCCATCGTGAATTCATGAACCGTCCCCTTCGGAACCCCCTCCTGCAGGGTCAGCTCCGGCGCGTTGGCTTAATCCGGCCCGATAGCAGCCCTCGGTTGCGGTTCATCGGCATGCGTCCCGTGAACGATGATGGGTTCGGCCATTGCTTCTTCACCCCCCTGGGCGCATCTTCCCCGGTGGCGGAATCTCCCTCCGAACGGATGAAGAACGTTTCATCCGTTTGACGGATCAAGTGGGAACTTCGGTTGCCGGCTTGAAGGCATGGAGATCGTCGACCTCGATCTTGAGGGTGACGGCATAATCGGAGGGCTGCCGGTCCGGCAGATGAACCGTGAGGCCGTCCGGCCCATGATTCCATTGAAGCGTGCCGGAGTGCCCCAGCAGCTCCACCCCGGACACGCGGCCCGCCGCACCGAGGCCTTGCGCCAGTGAACGGATAGGGAGGGTCCGATCCTCCGGCCAGCCGAGGGCGATGGCGTAGAGCGTCCCGTCTCCCTTCGTGGTGAAGCGGAGGTCCCGGGCGCTGTAAGCAAAATCCTCCTTGAAATGGCCCCCCTGCGCCCGGGTCGGGCCTTCGCCGTACGTGACCCAGGGCCGCGTCTCGTAGATCGCCTCGCCGTTGGCCGCCATCCAGTCGCTCATCTCTTCGAGGACCTGTTCCGCTTCGGGATCGAGGGAGCCGTCGGGGCGCTGAACCACGTTGAGCAGCAGGTTGCCGTTCTTGCTGACGATGTCCGCCAGCATGTGGATCACCCAGTCGGTCCCCCGGTACTTCCAGTCCTTGTTGTAGTACCAGTCCCCGATGGAGGTGTCGGTCTGCCAGGGCTCCTCGCGGATGTCGTCCATCACGCCCCGCTCCACGTCCTGCACCCATCTCCCGTTGGACTCCTCTTTGCAGTTGTACACCGCCTGGAGCGACCCGTCGTTTCGCGCGCGGTCGGCATTGTAGAAGTGCGCCAGCAGACTCCGGCCCACTTGATCGAACGGCAGGGGGCCGTCGGTGTAGAGCAGATCGGGGCCGTAGCGGTCGAGGAGGTCCTGGATACGGCGGAACCACGTTTGATGCCACTTCGGGTCGGTGGTGTACCACTGGGTGTCGCCCTCTTCGGCGGGCCAGTGGTACAGGTCCTGGTAGTCCGGGTTCGCGCCGTCGTAGGGGACCCCGGCCAGCGGACCCTCTTTGTCGGAGCCGTGGCTGTCCTGGAACCAGGTGAAGCTGGCCCCCAGATGCTCGGAGACCCCGAACCTCAAGCCCTCCCCCTTCGCCGCCGCCTGCCACTCTCCGACGACGTCCTGCTTCGGCCCCATCGCGACCGCGTTCCACCGGTTGTGCTTCGAGTCCCACAGGTCGAAGTTGTCGTGGTGAACCGCCATGCTGACGAAATACTGTGCACCGGCTTTCCGGTAGAGCGCCATGAGCCGGGCCGGATCCCATTTCTCGGCTTTCCAGAGGGGGATGATCTCCTTGTATCCGGTCTCAGAGGGGTGGCCGTAGCTCTCCAGGTGGTGCTCGTACTGCCGGTGCCCCTGGTTGTACATGCGCCGGGCGTACCAATCTCCGGCCATGGGAACCGCCTGAGGGCCCCAGTGCGACCAGATCCCGAGCTTGGCATCGCGGAACCAGTCCGGGCATTCATACTGTTGGAGCGACTCCGTCGTAGGCTCGAACGGACCTTCTTTGATCGCGTTCTCGTTCTGCGGCATGGCTTCTTCCTTAGGGGGTGAGGAAAGAAATGTTCCCTCTCAGGGTTTTATCTCCGGTTTGCGAGACTCTCACTTCTCCGGCGACAGCTCAGGGAAGAGGAGGGGCTTCCTCTGAGAGAATTCGATCTCTTCCATCGTTTATCATTCTTGCTCGGATGCCGGTGAACCTTTGAGAGGCGCCTGAGCTCACGGGGGGAGGTTGAACTGCCATCGTCCGGACGGCGTCCTTCAAGTGACCCGCCGTGAGGCCCTCTCCGAGATGCTTGCCGCCAGCCGCAAAGAGATACAGGCCTTATGAAGGATTTGATCACCGGTCGCTGGAGATGTCGGACGGAGAGAATGTTAGGACAGCAGCCCGCTGAGCGTAGAGGGGATGTGCTCCCTCCCTCTACCGATACCTCCTGGGCTTTTCCCCTCTTCCCCTGACGTTTCATAATGAACGTATGGAATATTATCCGATCTATCTCGATCTCAAGAACCGGCCCTGCCTCGTCGTGGGCGGGGGGACCATCGCCCTGCGGAAAGCGGAGGGGCTGCTCGTCTGCGGCGCGAAGGTCCACGTCATCTCGCCATGGATCACGCCCGAGCTGCGCGAGATGGAGAACCTCAACGCCGTCGCCGCGTTCCGCAAGAAGATGGAGCCGGGATTCAACCCCGAAACCGACCCGCATCATCCCGTCACATTCGAGGAGCGGAAGTACCGGCCCGGCGACACGCAGGGGTACACCCTCGTCATCGCCGCCACGGACGACCGCCCCGTGAACGCGCAGATCTACGAAGAGGCGCGGGAGCTGGGCATCCCCGTCAACGTGGTGGACGACCCGCCCCTGTGCGGCTTCATCCTCCCCTCGATCATCCGGCGGGGGCCGGTCACCATCGCCTTCTCCACGTCGGGCCGCAGCCCCGCCCTCGCCCGCCGATTAAGGGAGTACCTGGAGCGCGCCATCGGCCCGGAGTACGGCGAGCTCGCGGACCTGCTGGGGGAGCTGCGCCCGCTGATGAAGCAGCACATCCCCACCGAGGAGGCCCGCAACGACGTGATGGACGAGATGCTGAGCCGGGGCGTATTGAAGCTGCTGCGCCAGGGGAAGCGAGAGGAAGCGCTGGAGGTCGCTGAAGCGTGCATCTGCTCCTCGTCGGCCTGAACCACGAGACCGCCCCGGTCGAGATCCGCGAGCGGGTCGCCCTCGGCCCCAAGGGAGTCCTGCGGGCGCTCACCCGGCTTCAGGAGGCCTACGCGCCGGTCGAGGCCGCCCTGCTCTCCACCTGCAACCGTACGGAGGTCGTCGCTCTCTTTCCCGTCGCCGACCCCGCCCCGCTCCGGCGCTTCCTGGAGGAGATCGCGGAAGCGAAGGATCTCTCCCCCTACCTGTACGCCCAGGAGGGGCAGGACGCGGCGCGGCACCTGTTCCGGGTCGCGTGCGGCCTCGATTCGATGATCCTCGGCGAGGGGCAGATCCTCTCGCAGGTGCGGACCGCCCTCAGCCAGGCGACCGAAGCCGGGACGCTGGGGGGGCGGCTCTCCGCCCTGTTCCGTCACGCCATCGAGACGGGCAAGCGCGCCCGTACCGAGACTCAGATCGCGCGGGGAGCGGCCTCCATCAGCAACGCCGCCGTCCACCTCGCCCGCGAGCTGTACGGCGATTTGAGAGACAACACGGCCCTCGTCCTCGGCGCGGGGGAGACGGCGGAGCTCACCCTTCGGCTCCTCAACGACGCGGGAGTCCGCTCCATCATCGTCGCCAACCGCACTTACGACCGCGCCGTCGCCCTCGCCGAAACGATGAACGCCACCGTCGCCCCCTTCGACCGGCTGACCGAGGCGATGGTCAAATCCGACATCGTCATCACCTCCACGGGCGCGCCGCACGCCATCCTCCGCAAGCCGCTCGTAGCGGAGGTCATCCGCAAGCGCCGCCACCGTCCCCTCTTCCTCATCGACATCGCCGTGCCCCGCGACATCGAGCCGGCGGTGAACGAGCTGGACGACGTGTACCTCTACAATATCGACGACCTCCAGCAGGTGGTGGACGAGACCCTGGGCAAGCGCGAGAACGAAGCCGAGAAGGTCGAACTGATCATCGAGGAGGACCTGAAGCGGTTCTACGCCTCGTGGCGGAGTCTCACTCTCGGGCCGCTGCTGAACGCACTTCAGGAGCGGTTCGAGGAGATCCGCCTGGGAGAGATGGAAAAAAGCCGGCGCCGGCTCGCGGACCTCTCCGAGAGCGAGCGGGAGGCGGTGGAGCTGCTGACGCGGGGCATCCTGAAGCGCGTCATGGGTACGTGC
>JAHWJO010000314.1 GCA_019348365.1 Armatimonadota bacterium
AGAGCGCCACGTCGAGAGCGCTGATGCCCCAGACCGCAAGCCCGCCCGTGCCGATGTAGGCGGTCTCCCGCCGGAGGAGTTCCCGCACCTCCCGCACCTGGAAGGCGTCCCGACCGACGGCGACCGGAGCCAAGATCTCCTCCACCATCACCTGGAGGGCTCGCGCGCCCCCGGCCACCCGCCCGAAAAAGGTGTGGCTCTCGCCGCACACGCCCGCGTCCGTCTCGACGACGACGCGCAGCCCGTCCGCGCCGGGGAGAGTCTGGAGGGCATCGCGGATCGGGTTCGGGCGGGGGGTGCGGGGCTGGATCTCTGCCATGATGCGCCGGATGAGCATGGAGTTCTCCTTGGGAAACAGAAAGGTTCGGGGATGAGGGCGGTTCGATATGACTGAAGGATCGAATGAGGGTAACTCCCTATTCGATCCGGGAACCCGGGTTCCCCGTTTCGGGGAGGAAGAGTCGCCACGCGCTATAATCTGTGAAAGCCACTGTGCCGGCCCGTGTTCATTTCTGTTGAGATGCGGTCGGGGAGAGGGAGGAAGGCGAGATGAAAGAGTTCGTAAGGGGGGTTTCGGAGCTGGCGCTGTGGGTGAAGGACCTGGATGCGTCGGTCCGGTTCTACACCGACACGCTGGGCTTCGTGCTGGACGACGTGATGCCGGGGCGGAACGCCTTCCTCCATAGCGGCGACCTCGTGCTGGCGTTGTTCGCGCCGGTGGCGGAGGGGAACCTCCCCCTCGCGGCGGAGTACCTGAACACCCACGGCGGGGCGCGCGGCGAGGTCTACCACGTCGGGCTGAAGGTGGAACGGGAGGATCTGGATGCACAGGCCGGGCGAATCCGCGACTCCGGAGTGGCGGTCAAAGGCCCCGTTGATTACGCGAGCGGGCGGCGCTCCTACTTCTTCGAGGACTTGGACGAGCATTTCATCGAGTTGACGGATCGGTAACAGGCGCAGTTAAGGCGAAGGGGCAGTAAAAGGGGACAGGGGGGCTACGTCGTGATGCGCCCACATATTCTCAAGAGGGAACATCTTTCCCCCGGCTGGGTTAAAAAGATCCCATCGGATGGGTATATACCTGCTGCCGGACGGCGGTGAACGGGCCGTTCACCCTGCACTTCGGGGACCTCCCCGGAAGCCGAACGGACCTCTTCCCCATGCCCGACTGGAGATCGCCTTGCCCTCGACCGTTTTGCCCCCCGACGCCGACCTCGACACGGAGGAAACGCTGATCCTCCCCCTGGCGGGGTCGGACGCATGCCCCCTCGGTGACATCTCCTCGGCTTCCACTACGAGCCGCACCGAAGAGCTTCAGGAAGACTTCTACCGCCGCGAGGGCCACGAAACAGGGAAGTTCCGCTACTTCCGCCCGGACGGCTCCCGGCTGGAGGACGCGACGGAGATCGAGCGGCTGAATCAACTTGCCGTGCCCCCCGCCTGGACCAACGTGTACCTCTCCCCCGACCCGGAGCACGAGCTTCAGGCGTTCGGGCGGGATTCCGAAGGGCGGCTCCAGTACAAGTACCACCCCGATTTCCTCTCTCGAAACGCCGAGGCGAAGTGGCGGCGGCTCGTGCGGTTTGCCGAAGCGCTGCCCGACCTCCGCCGGCACACCGGGTCCGACCTGCGCCGGAGCGGCCTCCCCCCGCAAAAGGTGATGGCGCTGATGACCCGGCTGCTCTACGTGGCGCACTTCCGCATCGGCTCGGACGAGTACGCGGTCAAGCACAAGACTTACGGCCTCACCACCCTCCGCAAGAAGCACGTCAAGGTACACGGAAACACGGTGGAGTTCACCTTCGACGGGAAGCACCACATCACCCAGCACAAGGCGATGACGGACCGCACCATCGCCGCGAATATCGACCGGCTGAAACACGATATTCCGGGGCCGTGGCTCTTCCAGGCGACGGACGGCGACGGTCGCTGCCGGATCAAAGCCCCGAACCTGAACGCCTACATCCGTGACGTGATCGGGCCGTTCACCGCCAAGGACTTCCGCACCTGGGGCGGGACGATCACGGCGGCGGAGTTCCTGGCGGAGGTCGGACCGCCGGAATCGGAGAAGCAGGCGAAGAAGACGCTGGTGGAATGCGTGAAGTACGTCGCGGAGGACCTGGGCAATACGCCCGCCGTCGTGCGGGCGCACTACATCAGCCCGTACGTCTTCGACCAGTATCTCGAAGGGTGCGTGCTGGACGACTTCGAGCCGAAAGAGAGCCGGCGCCGCGCCCACTCGGAGGAAGGCCTGACCCGGTCCGAGCTCGCCCTGAAACGGATGCTGGAGACCTCGATGAAGGAGATAAAAGGCGCGAAGAAGAGGAAGTAAGGCCGTCACCCTCATCCGTTGCAGGGATGAAGGTGTCACAAAAAGCGCAGAGGCCTGACAGGGACAGGCCTCTGCGCTTTTTGTGAGGTGGGGGATCCGTGAGGTCGGGGATCCATATAGAAGGAGGATCTCGGTGGGAGGGAGGGGTCGGACCTCTCCCTCAGGGTCCGGCCCTCTGCGCTTCGCGCATTCACCCGCCTCTCCCGACACGGGGAGGGGAGCCGAATCCGATCACGAATCGATGGATTCCACGTTGAACCGCCTTCCTGAATGGAACCCCTACCTTTTACGAAATCGGCGATAGGACTTGCCTCCCCCACCTCTCCTTGCTAACGTGGGGAATCTCTTCAGGGTCCATATCGCTTGCCGCTCTGTATGGCTTGTCCGCTCTGTATGGCTTGTCCGCTGTGTCACTGCCGCTGTCCCAACTCCCGGACGGCGTCCAGCGCCTTCGGGAAAGCCGCTTGGGCGAATTCACTCGCTCGGGCATCGGCGGCGGCGGAATCCGTCTGCACGGGTACCGATACCCGGACCAGCGCCCCCAGCGTAGAGTCCCCTCGGATGCGCCGGAGGGTCCGATTCCACTGATACCGGCTGATGTTATCGGTGGCGAAGTTCCCGTCGGTAAAAAAGGACAGGACTACCACGCGATCCCCTTTAGGCTTGCTGAGGGTTGCGTGGGTGACCGGGATCCGCCGATTCAGGAGGGAGATCGTTCGGGCCTCCTGTCTCTCAGCCACAAACTCCTCTCCGGACAGGAGGTACTGCGCCGTATAGAGGCTCCGCTTGTTCCTGCTGGCGACCACCGTCAACTCCACGGACTCTCCATGCGGCGACTCGTACCGGCGCATCAGGGCAGCTTCCGGTCGGATCAGGGCGACCTCGTTTGGCGTCAGGTCCAGGTCCAGTTCCACCCAATCTCGGAAGGGGATCTCCAGCAGGCTCAACTCATCCGTCCCCCGGACGGGGCCGACTTCTTCCTGTCTTGCCCAGGTGCTGCCCAGGAACACCAGCAACAGGCATGTGACCGTGATCGGAATGCGGAATGGGTACACCGGCGCGATCAAGCCCGCTTTTCTCTTCATTCCCTCTGCATCGTCTCTCTCGACAATGCCGGAAGTAAGCCCACTCTCGGGTTTCAGCAGGGGCGCTTCCCAGACCATGAAGAGCTTCCGGATTCCTAAAATCCCGAACGAGGAAAAGAAAAGGAGGAACACCGATTCATAAACGTGAAGCCAGTGCGCCAGCGCCGGGCTGTGATATGCGCCGGCCAGCAAAATAGAGCCGGCACGGAACCCGTTGGCCAGCAGGGTCAACGGGAGCATGGCGGCGATCATCAGGGCCTTCCTCCCGTTGCGGATGGGGGTGTGATACGCCGCCGTATATCCAAGGGCCAGCAGCACCAGCAGAGAGGCGAGGCCGCTGCACATATGCCCCACCAGGATGCTGAAAACGGGGGGAGCGCTCGGGTCAGGCAGGATCGAAAGCTGGAAGCCGTTCCGGTAGATGGGAAAGCCCAGCATTCCGCACGCCAGCGCGGTGTAGGCGGTGATGGAGTGCTGGAGAGTGGGCGTGAGTCGCTCCACGAGGAACGTGGGAGGCGGGAGGGCGAGGAAAAGAAAACCCAGAGGACCCAGCGACGCTTTCAGCGCCCGGAAGCCCCCCAGGAACAGTATCGCGCCCATCGTCAGGCCGAGAAGCGAGAAGAACCGGAGGAAGATCACGTCTCCCAGGGAGGCGGAAAGAAGGAGGAGTCCGGAAACGACCATCAGGACCAGGCCCCAGGGGTTCGCGGACTCCCAGCTTCGAAGGCGGCCCCGATGGATCCAGAAATGGAACGCCGCCAGCCCGATCAGGAGGGGAGCGTGCGAGAGGAGTGAAATCTCCCGAGAGATCTCCCACCAGTCCCAGAGATGGGTCGTCCAGAGCAGGATGCCCGCAGCCAGGGCCAGGAACAGCCCGCTCCACTGCTTGTAAGAGGGCGCAACCGGAGGAGCGACGTCGAGAGGAGAGGTTTCGGCCTTCCCCAACGGCTCATCCAAGTCGGAAAGACGGTCTTGATCGAGAGTCTGCATACCAGTAATCCTTTTTCTCCGGCCGTATCTCCATGCTGCCGCGATAATGAATAATGAATAGGGAACATGAGCGCGAGGATTTCTTCCACCCGATCGCCTGACAGAACTCTCCTCAGCGGAGCTTCCCGTCGAGCACGATCTTCCCGTGTCCGATAGTCGCTTCCAAACTTGACCCCGGAGCGGACAAGGAAGTTCAGGGACAGGTCACCAAAGCCTTCGTGGCCGGGCAGGCCTCAAACGCGACCTGCTCCAAAGGAACACCCACGTATTACGTAATCACCCAGGTTGCTACCTTCACGCGTGAGTCATGAAGTTCTCTCCGAAGCGCATCTGTTCCACGCGCGAGAAGTAAGGATAACAACCTGGGTTATTATACCATGTAGGTCACGCGCCAGGACCCTCTCATACCCTTACTGATTTGAAATGCGCCCAAACACGAGGGGCTGAACCCCTTCGCTGGAGGCCTTCGGCCCTTGCCCCCGCCTTCGCGGGCGCTCTCCCCCACAAGGGCTCTTTTCTATTCGGAGTGGGTATCATTGCCCTGTGAAGGCGTAGAAAAGCGTGCCCTTCTTACAGCCAGGCGCTGAGGCACGGCCGCTCTCGTAGGACGAAAAGTCGGAGACAAAAATTTCCTCTCCCTGCCAGGGAGAGGAAATTTTTGTCTGCACGTCGATCCATTACGACAACGACAGATTTTATTGGCAGCTCTATGCTCGGTGGCTTAAAGACTCTCTGCCAGGCGTGACAACCTCTCGTTTCTGAAAACGATCAAGCTGGGCTACTGCAACTGCTCATGCTGAGGTTGAAGAAAGCGTCGTTGGGGTTACCAGGGGAGGGCCGTGACCCTTTTCGGGTTTTCCTCCTTCAGCAGGCGGGGAATCGTCCCGACGATCTTCTCCTCGAACGCCTCGGGTTTGTAGCCCTGAACGTGAGCGACGATCTGCCCGTTGGTGTTGACGAGGAAGTTGTTGGGCGTGCCCTTCGCCTGGAATTTCGCGGCCACGCTGCCGTTCGGATCGAGCGCGAACGGGAAGGGGGGATTGTTCTGCTTGACGAAATCCCGGACGACCTCCGGATCCTGTTTGGACACCGCGACGACCGAGAAGCCTTGATTTTGATATTTCTTGTGCAACTGCACAAGGTGAGGGTATTCCCTCTTGCAGCCGCCTCACAAGGGGTTGAAGAAGCTGACCAGGACCGGTCCCTTCTTCAATTGCTTGCTGAATTGGAAGGTTTGCCCGGAGACGGTCTTCAGAGTGAAGCCGGGCGCTTTCGGCCCTGCCGGAGTCGCCGGGGCCTTCGCTTCCGTCGCCGCGAGCTCCACCGAGGGATTCGCGTCCCCTGTTGCCGTGGCGGAGGGCGAGCCCGGATTGGACTGGCACCCCGCTATCGCCAGGGACAGGGTCAGGACGGCGGGGACCAGCGGAGAGACGCCGTTCACACGTAGATCAGGCATTGTTTTCCTCACTTCCATGCCGATTGAGGAGGGTACATCGTGGGGAACCTCTCCATGAACGAGGCTCATGACTGTTATCCCCCACCCCCGGAAAGACTAACCCAAAGTCCAAGATCCTAGGTCTAAGAGGGTGTATAGAAAGGATAGAGAGAGGGGTTATCAAGAGGTATCGATAGGTTT
>JAHWJO010000315.1 GCA_019348365.1 Armatimonadota bacterium
GAATGTCCCCACTTACGCCCGCGTGCGTTATCAATCTGTTTATCGCGGGATCGATCTTGTCTATTACGGCAAAGGCCAGCAGCTCGAATATGACTTCATTGTGGATCCGGGGGCCGATCCCGACCGGATCCGGATGAAGTTCACCGGAATGCAGGCGATGCATCTCGACGCGCGAGGGGACCTGATCCTGAAGACCGCTGGTGGCGAGATCCGCCAGCGCAGGCCGGTGGTCTATCAAAAGCTGAAGGGCGGCAGAAAAGCCATCCCCGGCCGCTACGTGCTGAAGGGGCGGCGTGAGGTCGGCTTCAAGCTCGGCAGGTACGAGAAAAGCAAGCCGCTGGTGATCGACCCGGTACTCGCCTACTCCACCTATCTCGGCGGCGAGGGCGCCGAAGTGGGCAACGGCATCGCGGTCGATTCCGACGGCAGCGCCTATGTCACGGGGGTGACGAGATCGCTGGGTTTTCCGACGAAAGATCCCTTCCAGCCGAACCGAACCCATTCCAGTCCGTTTGCAGACGACTATGAAGTCTTCGTGACGAAGCTGAACGCCTCCGGCAATACCCTCCTCTACTCCACCTATCTCGGCGGCATGGGAGCCGAGGAAGGGCATGCCATCGCGGTGGACGCTTCCGGCAGCGCTTACGTGAAGGGATGGACCACCTCGACCGATTTCCCCAACAAAAATGCCTTCCAACCTGCCATTGCCAACAAACAGGATCAACAGCCCCTTGATGGCTTCGTCTTCAAGCTGAATCCGGCCGGCTCCGCCCTCCTCTACTCCACGTACCTCGGCGGCAGCGAAGAAGATAACCGGCGCGGCTCGGACATCGCCGTTGACGCTTCCGGCCAGGCTTACGTAACGGGACAAACGTCTTCGCCGGACTTCCCGATCCAGAATGCGTTCCAGACGACGCTGAGAGGCGCTTCGGATGCGTTCGTCACGAAACTGAATGCGGACGGGACTTCGCTCCTCTATTCCACCTATCTTGGCGGTAACGTGTGCTGTGGCGGCGTCAATCGAAGCCGGGGTGATGAAGAGAGCTATGGGATCGCCGTGGACGCCTCCGGCAACGCCTATGTCGCCGGCAAGACGTATTCGGCGGACTTCCCGACAAAAAACGCGTACCAATCTCGACTCATCGACCTCGTCAACACCTACGTCGTCCGGGGGGATGCGTTCGTCTCAAAGTTCGACACCGCTGCTTCCGGCGCGGATTCTCTCGTCTATTCGACCTATCTGGGCGGGACCCACCGGGATGAAGCGCGGGGCATCGCCGTCGATGCCGGCGGGAACGCCTACGTCACGGGAGTCACCAATTCGGGGGATTTCCCGACCAAGAACGCCTTGAAAGCCACCTACGAGGGGCAGATCGGGTTCGGGGGCGGCGACTTTTCCGAAGCCTTCCTGGCGAAGCTGAACCCCGAAGGGAAAGATCTCTTCTTCTCCACCTTCTGGGGCGGCGGGGCCGACGACGCGGGAAACGGCATCGCCCTGGATGGGGAGGGGGACGTCTATGTCACAGGGGAGACCAACTCCACCAACTTTCCCGTACGCTCTGCGATACAACCGGGGCTCGACATCCGTAGGGGCTTCTGCGGAGACTTCCTCTGTCCCGATGCCTTCATCACAAAGTTTCACGTGGAAGGTTCGGATTACCGCTACTCCACGTACCTGGGCGGCGAGATGGAGGAAACCGGACGGGCCATTGCCGTCGATGCTCCCGGAAACGCCTACGTGACGGGATGGACCAGTTCGTCCAATTTCCCGACCCGGAATCCCATGCAGTCCACCAAAGAGAACCGGTTCGCTTCCGATGCATTTATCGCCAAAATCGCCGCGGTTTCGTCCACCTTTCATTTGTCGGGCATCCATCCGAACCGGGGCGGGAATACGGGGAAGGTCACGGCCACTCTCTCCGGCGCCGGATTCGCGCAGGGAGCCACGGTGGCGCTCCGAATCACGGGCCAGGCCGACATCCCCGGAGGTCCCGTCAACGTCACGGATCCCTACACCCTCACGACCACCTTCGACCTTGCGGACCAGCCTTTGGGGGTCTGGGACGTGGTGGTGACGAACCCCGATGGCGCGTCGTGGACGCTGCCCGGCGGGTTCACGATCCTCCGCGGCAGCCCCGCCCAAGGGTGGGTGAGTATCATCCACCGGCTCATCATCCGGCAAGGGCAGTCGGCGATGGTTTACGTAGCTTACGGCAACCGGGGCGACACCGACGGCCTGATCCCCATCGTTCTCCGATTTCCCAAGGATTCCGGCGCGACTCCCCGCTTCCCGTTGAGGCACCTCACCCCGGTGCCAGCGGAGCTGGGAGGGGAACCCGTGGACTTCTCCTCACTCCCGAAGACCCTCGAGATCACGGACCCGGCAACGGGCACGACGGAGATCATCATCCCGTTGATGGTTTATGCTCCCCCCGGACACACGGGGGTCCTCCCCATCCATATCCCCAATCCTTGCCAGTCAGGAAGCTTGGTGAAAGCTACGGTGGGCGATCCCGTCAAAGGACCGAGCATCGGTTCGTGCCTCCTGGCGGTGGCGAGCTTCGCCTTCAACTTCATTCCGGGCGACGACTGCATCAAGGCCGTGATCGGGTTCTATGGGAGCGGCTTTGCGGGGGGGCTGCATGAAGAGATTGGAACGCCCGTGACGCTCTCCTCGTTCATAGCCACCACGCTCCTGTCGCTGGCTCAATGCGCCGCTTCGGTCATCCCGGCCACCAAGGTCATCAAGGCCACCCTCAAGGTTCTGGACGTCCTGTTCAAAGGCGCCTCCGGGTTGAACGCTCTGGTGGAATGCGGCAAGCTGTTCGGACTCATCCCGGGCTCCGCCCCGGTATCGGCGAGCGGGGGGGTGACCTGCGTCGGGTCGAACGATCCCAACGATAAGATCGGCCCTCGCGGCATCGAGCAGCAGCGCTACATCTCCGGAGACGAGCCCCTCGCTTACGCCGTCTTCTTCGAGAACAAGCCTGACGCCACCGCCCCGGCCTTGGATGTCGTCATCACCGACCAGCTCGACCCCCGCCAGCTCGATTTCTCCACCTTCAGCCTCGGCCCCATAACCTTCGGGGAGCGGATGGTGGTCCCTCCCTCCGGCCTCTCCGAATGGACGACCGACGTGGACCTTCGCCCCGAACAGGACCTCCTCGTGAAGATCAAGGCCAAACTCGATACGGGCAATGGCCTGTTGACCTGGACGTTCCGCTCGGTGGACCCCGACACCGGCGAGCCGCCGGAGGACCCCTTCGCCGGGTTCCTCCCGCCCAACAAAACCTCCCCCGAAGGCGAGGGCAACGTGCTGTTCACGGTCCGGGTCAAAGCCAATCTCCACCCCAACCTGCTCAATCTCTCGAACCAGGCACGAATCGTCTTCGATACGAACGCGCCCATCGATACTCCCATCTGGAGGAACACCATCGATAACATCCGGCCCACCAGCCAAGTCCTCCCCCTGGATGCCGTCCAGTCCTCCGCCCGCTTCGAGGTGAAGTGGTCCGGGACCGATACCGGATCGGGCGTGAAGGGGTACACGATCTACGTCTCCGAGGACGGCGGCCCCTACACGGTCTGGCTGGAGCACACGGTCGCCACCTCTGGGATGTTCACCGGGAAACCGTCGAAGAGCTACGCCTTCTTCAGCCTCGCGCGGGACAAGACCGGCAACGGGGAGGAAGACGCCGGGAAGGCGGATACCCGGACCATGGTCGCGGAGAACGCCCTCCAGCCCGGCGACGTCAACCTCGATACGCAGATCGATGTGCGAGATGCAGTCCTGGTCTTGCAGCACCTGGTGGAGATCCTCACCCTTCAAGGCGATGCTCTGAAAGCAGCCGATACGAACGGGGACACCCTCATCGACGTGGCCGACGCCGTGAAGATCCTCCGGATCGTCGTGGGATTGCCGTAACGGATGAACCCCGACAGAATCTGTAGGGCGGAGGAGTGACGGATCGGCTCCTCCCCTTTTTGCTCAGGGTTTGTACGACCATTACACTGGGCTTCCCTTCAGTCCGTCTCATTAAACGGTGCTTAATGAGACGGACGGATCAGAAAACGAACAATTAGGAAAGTTATGCCTACGGAGGTTCAGCAATGAGTTCTAAGAGACTATCAAATACAATCGGCTTAACAAGATGATGGTCGAAACCGGCCGCTCTTGTCTTCGCCCGATCCTCCTCCTGTCCATATCCGCTAGTGGCGATCAAGGTTCCTTTCATCCCACGCTGTCTCAAGCTCCTCGCCACGGCAAGACCGTCGAGTCCCGGCAGACCGATATCGAGCAGCACGACCTGCGGCGACTGATCCCTCGCAATCTCAAGAGCCGTGAGACCCTCATAGGCAGTACGTACGTGATGTCCCAACATCGATAGCATTTCAGAGAGGAGATCCGCGGCGTCTTGATTGTCATCCACCACAAGGATCTGGAGGGAAGGGGCGGGTGCATGGGGTCCCCCACCTTCCGTTTCTCCGGTGCGCTTCTCTTCTAAAACCGGCTCACACGGCGGCAGACGGATCTCGAATTCGCTCCCGTGACCGATTCCGGGGCTCGACGCCCTTACCGAGCCCCCATGCTGTTCGACCAAACGATGGACCAGCGTCAGACCGAGGCCTAGCCCTCCCTGGGATCGGTCGAGCGAATGATCGGCCTGAAAGAAAAGGTCAAAGACGTGAGGGAGCAGGTCTGGTGAGATTCCTAACCCGGTGTCATTGACCCGGATGAACGCTTCGTCGTCAGCGCGCCCGGCCGTCAGAATGATCTTTCCGCCGTGCTTGTTATACTTCGAGGCATTCGTCAGGAGATTCGCAACGACTTGCTGCAACCGAGCCGGATCGGCCTCGATGGTCACCGGCTCCATCGGGACGAATACGGAAAGGTCTTGGTCCCTGGCTTCGATGGTGGGCCGCACCGCCTGGACCGCTTGAGAGATCACCGCCGCCAGGTCTACACGCTCTTTGCGGAGTTCAACCTTCCCCTGTGTGATCCGTGAGACGTCCAGGAGATCGTCCACGAGCCGTGCCATATGACGCGTCTGTCGTTCGATGATCGCTTGGACACGCTCCACCATCGAGGGAGACGTTCCGTGCGTCTTCAAGACCTCAGCCGCGTTCAGGATCGGTGCGAGCGGGTTGCGAAGTTCGTGAGCCAGCATGGCCAGGAATTCATCCTTCCGCTGGTCCGCCTCTTTGAGCGCCCTCTCAGCTCTGATTTGCTCCTCGATATAGTCACGGATCTGATACTGTCGCCGGCGGGCTTTAAGCGCAGATCGCAATGCGCTCATCAAGCCGCTCAGTCTCACCGGGCGCTCGATCACGGTCACGTTACCTAAACCTTCGAACGTGGAGGCGGCAAAGGGCGATGTGTTGCCCTGGGGAGCCAGGATCAAAACCGGGATTTCGGACCAGGAAGGCTGGGCTTCGAGAAGTTCCACCAGACCCCCCACCTCACTCGCTCTCACGACCTCTTCCGGAAGGAGCAACGCCTCCGCCCCGGATCGGAGTTCTTGACACAGGCTCGGAACATCCGGGCAGGTGACGCAATCCAGTCCGGCCTCTTCCAGGATCCTTCGGCACAGCGAGGCATCGCGCTGCGTCGGGGCCAGCACCAGGACTCTGTCTTTCTTTTCTTCTTCGGCTTTCTTTTCTTCGGCCGGTCTCAAGGGGCTGTGTGTCCCGCATCCGTGAGTTCGGCTCCCTCCACGGAACTGTCCACGGAACTGTCCACGGAACTGTCCATGACACCGCTGGAATCGGGCTCCATCGTTATCGGCGTTACCGGGAGCGTAGCGGTGTCTCCATCATACTGGGCCACACCCGTCATGATGCCACTGAACTCTCTGAGCGGCTTGCCCACGGTGATCCCCTTCTCATCGATCGAGAGTTGCCGGAGCGTTCGCTCGTGAGGACCCGTCCGTTTCTTGAAAACGCTGATCGCCTGCCGGATTTCCCCCCGACTTTCGAAGTAGCGAAAGAGTACCACCGTGTCGGCAAGATAGCTGACATCGATATCGAACCGCTCCA
>JAHWJO010000316.1 GCA_019348365.1 Armatimonadota bacterium
GGAGGCGGAGCGACCGGGGTGACCGTCACGACCCGGGACTGATCGCTGCTGCCGGCTGTGTTCACCGCCCTCACGACATAGAAGTACTCCGTGCCGTTGACGGCCGTGGTGTCGGTATAGGTGGTGGTCGTCACCGGCTGGGTGTTCACCTTGGTGAACGGCCCGTTCGCCGAGGTCGCGCGGAACACGTCGTAGCTCGTTGCGCCCATTGACGGCGAGAAGGTGATCACCGCCTGGTTATTGCCGCCCGTCGCGGTAACGCCGAACGGCTTGTACGGCTCGAAGAGGGCTTCCATGGTCGCCATGCGGATCCGGAAGGTGCGATCGCGCTGGCTGGGTCCGGTGCCGCCGGTGCCGTTCCACCACAGGACAGTGATGATGTTCTTGTTGGCTTCACCATCACCGAACTTCACCGGCACTGCGCTTTCGCCGGAGCGCGGGATGCGGTAGTTCCGCTCGCTGTCCCACGGGCCCTGACGGCCGATCTCGACGCCGTTGAAGTACGTGACGTCGTAATCGTCCCAGTTCACGTCATCCATCCAGAGATCCACTTTTTGGCCGTTGACCGTCTGATTCATCGCTTCGGGGAGGCTGATGTCCACCCGCGCGACGGACCACTGGTTGGAGCCGAAAACAGCGACTTTTTTCGTCGGATCGGCTGGATCGGGCATTTCCAACCCTTTATCGGCTCGGTCGGCGTTCAGATCACTCGGGAACTCCACCAGCGGATACCAGCCGGTCTCCCTGGAAGGATTCAAAGCCGGATCAAGGAACGGGGTGGCATCGGGAGGACTGCTTGAATTCGGAGCTTCCTCGATGTTGGGCTTGGCCCACCACGGACCCTCGGCCTTCGTTTCGTCGAGCCAGGTGTTGTTGAGGCTTCGGGCCGGGTTGGATACCAGTTCGGCTGTCCTCACCTCCCCGGCGGTGATGACCACGCCACGCGTCTCCATCCACCGGTCCGCCAGGCGCGGGCTGCCCATCACCCGGATGGTATAGGTCCCCGCCGGGAGGTTGTAGAAGTCCGCGATCCCGTTCATCGTCGTCGGGCCGGCGGTGGCGATCAACGTATCGTCCTCATCGAACGCGCCGAGGGTGATGCCGTTTCCGACGCCGTACCAGTTGTTCCCGTAATCCGCGAGTTCGGGAATGTGCGGGGCGTTCGCACCGGTCACATGCACCTGAAGGTGGCCGTTCTGGGAGCTCACGGGAGTGATGTAGGGCGGGTCGATCATGCCCAGGACGCCGCTCAGGTTGTTTACGAAGTAGACGATGACGTTGTCCTGGCCCTTTTTGAGCACGCCTTTGGGAATCAGCCGGTTCCCCTGGCCATTCGCGGTCCAGGAGTGGCCGATGGGCCAGCCGTTGACCCAGGCGCTGTACGCGCGTCCGTCCACCGAGTGGTTGCGGATCTGCGCGCCGTTGTCAATATTGAGGCCGTCGGGGATCGTGAAGTGGCCCCGGATGACGTAGGAACCGGACCGGGGCAGGCCCGGATCGACGCCGGTGGTGGTGTCGGGATCGGGCTGCACCCGCCACTCCGGTCCGCTGTCATCGAAGGAGGGAAGGATCCAGTTCGGATTGAAGAGGGTCGGCTCCAGCGCGCCGGCCGGAACGAGCGGGCCGCTCCGCTTGAAGTACTTCCAGGTGGAGTTGTCTTTGGTGAGCTTGTGCTCGGACGCGGTCAGGGACGTCGAGGTGGCCTGGAGGGTGGGATTGGACACCTTGTTGGCTTCAGGTGTCACGGTGATCGATGGGATGGCCCGTTCTGTGTTGAGGAGCGTGGAGCGGACCGATAGCGTGCCTTCTGCGGCCCTGGCCGGGAGGGTGAAGTATCCCTCGCCGTTCACGCCCGCTGATGAACGCCCGTCGCCGATCTCCAGGTACGCTTCCGCGCAGCACACGCCGTTATCGGTGTTAGCGGCATCGACGAGACGGCCGTTGACGCGGGCCGGTCCCGCGAAGATGCTCGCCGGGAGCGGCTCGCCGGTCTTGAGGTCAGCCGCCGGGATGACGGTGGTATCCTCACCTAGAGTCGCCGGGTCAGTGGCGTAACGGAGTGAGGCGTAGGCACCGCCACCATTCTCGTAAAACTCGGCGAGTAGGTAGTAGCTCGTCCCCTTCTTGAGAGGAACCCCCTGCGAAATCGAGTTGGTCGGGCCCCGGTCGATCCAGTCATTGATGATCGGCGTGCCGGGGTTGTTGATGTCGATCGGTTCTTCGCTCAGCCAGAGGCGGGCGCCGTCATCGGTCCGGAAGTTGAAGTGATAGGTCCCGTCCGCCGCAGGGGAAAGGCGACCCACCCACCGCACCGCAAAGCCATCCACCGGTACGTTCGGATCATTAAGATCATCCGATGGTCTCCCTTCACCCCAGTTGAAGTCGATCTTATCGTCTTTCCGGTTGAACATGAAGTTAACCGGCGCGAACGCTTCAAGGAGGCGGTCCGGCGCGTTCTTGCGCGGGATGTAGCCGTAGTAATAACCCGTGATGCCTTCCTGCCCGGCAGCGATGGTCGTCGGGGCGGGCGGCGGGTTCGTGGTTATTACGGTGGCGAACGTCGGCGCGCTCGCGACGAGATCGGACCGGATGGCCCTCGCCGCAAAGTAGTAAGTCTGGACGGGCATGAGGCCTTCGAGCAGTCTTTCCGTGGACCCCTCGTCCAGCGGCAGCATGGTCGCCGATCCAAAGTTCTCGGGGGTAATAGGGAAGATGCTGACGCGGAGATCGTAGCACCCCGCTCCGGCCGCTTCCGTGAGGGAAGCCCTCGCCGTGTGCGGACCCGTGGCCGTGCCCGTCACCGTGCCCGGCGCAGCCTGAGTGCCGGTGGGGGCCGTCGCAGCGATCAGGTTCGCCTTGGGAATGATCTGTTTCGCGGTTCCCGGGCCTTCCCAGCGGAGTCGGGCTCCCGCGCCACCGCCCTGCTCGTAATGCTCGTACATGAAGAAGCGTTCTTCATTGTCTGCGGCGGTGGTGATGACGGGCGGCTGGTCATTGGCCGGAATGTCACCCGCCGGCGGGGCTTCGCGCTCGCCGTGGAGCCCCCAGTCCTGAATGAGGGGGGTGCCCGGGTTGGCGGGGTCAATGGGGCTGTCGCTGACCCAGAGGCGGACGCCATCGTCGCCGGAGATCCAGAGTTTCCATGCCCCCGCTTTAGGGAATTTGATCTTTCCGGTCCAGCGAACGCCGAAATTGTTGACAGGCAAGCCGCTGCCCGGACTCCCCTCGCCCCAACCGAAATCGATGTTGTTATCGATGCGGGACACGAAGAAGTTGGAGCATTTGTAGAGATCGTCTCGGTTCGGATTACTGCCGGGTCCACCGGGGAAGGTGAAATACTGCCCCAGTACCTCCGCCTGTGCTGAACCCGGGGACAGCGCTATCAGGGCGGCCAAGCCCAGAGCGCCGATCCATTTACTGAGTTTTGTTGACATTACCCTTCCTCTCAAGAACACACAACTACAGAAAGACGTTAAGAAAGCAGCATGAATCCTTAACAGTGTCACCTGATCGGTGTGTCGGTACAACCAATGGGCAGTCAGAAGAGAGATCAGAAGAGGCATCAACGGTCGTGCCACTTCATTGAGCGTCTCCCTGCTGCGTGCAAATACCAGTTCCTTTTCCATACGATCTGCGCTTTTCCTCTCGCATGACGGAAACCGGGACAATCGGTACAAAACGCGGTATGGCCGGTACAAAATGGGGGATGGCACTACATACGAATGGGAATTCGAATGCCGGGATGATTCCCTTAAGATTCTTGACAGGTCAGCCTGGAAAGCGGTTACTTCGCTTCGCACAAAAGGAAAAAGGCGTTCTGCCAGACGGTCTGAAACGGGACCTTTCGGGGCTGAGGGTCCATCCATGAACACACAGTTTGGGAGGGTGCGGTAAAAACGTCACCGCAGGGGAACCGTGAACGGATCTGATCCTTGATCGGCTCTCACGCCGGAAAGACACCGAGCGTTATCCCTATTTAACGGGATGAGCGTAAAAATTGTCAAGTATCCGCACAAGAAACATTATAATTCGTACATTCATATCACGGCGCGAGGAAATCCGGCGAAGAAGATCGAGAGGCAGGAGTCGCCTTCGGAGGCGGGGAATGAAACAGGACTTATGAAAAGCCCCTCGCCCTTCTCCTTTTTTCTACCTCCGGCATCTGTCACAGGACTTACGCAAAGAGGGAAATGTAGCGCCGCCGTCCCGGCGGCGTGCCCGCGAGACGCGGGCACTACGAACCCTATTTTTGCGTAAGTCCTATGTCCTTCTGAGCGAAGCGAAGAATCTGCGTGTAACGGGTTGGGACAAACGCAGATTCTTCGCTTCGCTCAGAATGACAGAAGAGAGAGTCAGTATGATAGGAAAGAGAGTCCGTATGACAGGCAAGTGGCTCAGAAAGACAGGAGGGAGTTAGAATGACATCGGCGGTCGGTTTTGAGTAAGTCCTGTGAAATACAGGCTGTCTTCCCCTGCGGTCCATCGATTTTATGAGGACCGGATTTGAGAAGCCGAGCTGACGCGAAAGCCGACTTTCCAGGGTTCCCCCTGTTGCCTGCCCTCCCGAACAACGGAGGGGATCCGGCACACCTCTCCGTCGGCATGACTGCCCTCGATCCCAGACCCCCCTTATTCACATCACCGATTCTACCGCTTCGTACGACAGGAGCATACCGTGGCTCAAACCGTCATGATCATCGGCGGCGGCCCCACCCAGGCGTTTCTCATCGAGAAGGCCGTGGAGATGGGCCTCCGCACCGTCGTCGCCGACCCCCGGCCCGTCTCCCCCGCCTGCTGGAAGGCCGAGAAGGTGATCCACGCCTCTCCCGCCGACCCGGAGGGTCTCCTCCTCGCCGCGAGAGACCTTGATGTCGATGGCCTGATGACCACCACTCTCGACTCCGGCGTGCCGGTCATCGGGTGGGTCAACGACCGGCTCGGCCTGCGGGGAGTGAAGGAGGCCGCCGGGACGACCGCCGCGAGCAAGCTGAACGCGAAGGAAGCGTTCCTCGCCCATGGGGTGCCCACGGCGAAGCATACTCTCGTCTCCTCCGAATCGGACTCGGCGGAGGTGCTGGCGGATCGGCTTCAGGCGGCGATGGAGGCGGTCGGGCTCCGCTACCCCGTCATCGCGAAGCCGGCGCGGGGGGCGTCCTCGCAGGGGGTGTACAAGATCGACGACCGGGCCGATGCGCTTCACTGGCTGCCGGACACCTGCCGGTACGCCGCCGAGATGGGCGCGGACCTGCTCATCGAGGAGTTTATGGTGGGCCGCGAGGTTTCCGCCGAGGTGATCGTGGTGGGGGACGACCCGGTGATCCTTCAATTGACCGACAAGTCTATCACCCCGCCCCCGGCCTGCGTGGAGGTGGGGCATCTGCAGCCTTCCACCGCCTGGGACGACCCGAACCTTGTGAGACAGATCCGCGACGTCGTGTCGGGGGCGATCCGGGCCATCGGGCTGACGGACTGGCCCTGCCATCTGGAGATGATGGTCACGGCGGAGGGCCCGAAGGTGGTGGAGATCAATCCCCGGATCAGCGGGGACACCATCGGGAGCCACCTCACCCACCGCTCGACGAACCAGAGCTTCCTGGAGCTGGCCCTGCGAGCCGTGCTGGGCGACCTGGACGCGGCACCGCTTCGGGCCGCGCTGAACTCGTTCCGGCAGTGCGTGGCGGTGCGGTTCGCGCATCCGGTTCCGGGGAAGCATTTGAAAGGCGTTTCCGTGAAGAATACCCGTCCCATCGACGACGTGATGACGTACCTGCCCTACGGCTACAAGATGAACGAATTCCTCTCCAACTACGACCGGGTCGCGGGGTACATCACCGTCGGGCCGACGCGGGAGGCGGTGAAAAGCCAGCTCGACGAAATCTTCGACGGGCTCGTGGTGGAGACGCTGGAAGGAAATTAGGAAATTAGGGAGTGGGGGAGTTGCGCCCTTGTATCTTAACGTTAGGGGTTGAACGTTGAACGTTCCCATCCGTTGGAGGTGAACGTTCAACGTT
>JAHWJO010000317.1 GCA_019348365.1 Armatimonadota bacterium
CGTTGGTCCTCGATACGGATCGCGTTCTCATGGCTCCCCATTACGGCTTCGAGTACCACGATGACAGCCCGAATCCGCCGGGCATAGCGGTGGTCAGCCTCGCTTCGGAGGACACCGTGCAGATCCTGCTCGAAAGTGAGCCTCAGGGCAGTAACCAACGACTGCGCTACGCCTGCACAGGCGCACCGGGGGCATGGGCCGGCCCACGATCTCACGGCTCCGCGCGAGGGAATTTGAGAGACAGCGATGGGACACCTTCTCTCTTTGGAAATGAGCTTTTCAATTGGTCCGTTCATTTTGACAGGGAGGTGACCGGGGTTCTGTAGGAAAAGATAACGCCGAAACTCCCCGTGTGAGGTGAAAGACTTCATCTCAGGCAGTTATTACGCTCAGGCAGTTATTACGCCGGGTTGTTTCTGAAGAAAAAACTCGGGACGTTTTACACGCTGCACCCTCCCACTTGGTACGCCTGGAAAGTGGCGGGATTCTACGCAGATAATGCTTACGACGGCAGCTTCTCGCTCATGGGATTTACCACCCTGCTGGGAAATGGAACGAGCAGCTTCGATCTGTTCCAGAGCCAGTGGATGTGGTTCAATTCAACGATCGCCGGGGTGCATGACATACGACTGGTGTTCAAATCTCAAGATGGTGATATGAACAAGATCAGACGCTTGGACTACTTGAAGTTCTGATCCTGAAGAATACCGAATATGCATACAAAGGAGGGATACTACCTGCCCCGGTAGTCTCCCCTTTTTATGTAACTAATTCTATTTCCTTTTAGCCTTCTTTGATCAAGGAAACAGCCTGACTTTGCGACTCCTGCCGCACCGGGTCCGTGTCCATCCCGTCGTACTGCACGAACTCGAAGCTGCCTTCCATCGAGATGATTCGGGCGGGGTTCCCCAGAACGTTCCCTCTCGGCGGCACGTCTTTCGTCACCACCGCCCCGGCCCCGATGGCCGCGTCGTCGCCGATGGAGATGTCGCCGAACAGGATCGCGTTCGGCCCGATGTACACCCGTTCGCCGATCTTCGGCACGCCGCGCCGCTCCCCCCGGCCTCCCACCCCGATGGTTACCCCCTGAGAGATGTTGCAGTTCCGCCCGATGGGGCTGTCTTTATGGATGAAAATGCCGCCGTAATGCCCGATGTAGAATCCCTCGCCGATCCTGCACTCCGGCGCGATGCATATCCCCGTCACGATTTCCATCGCCTTCTGCGCCACCGCCAGCAATACCCGCACGACCCTCCGCAGCGGCGTCCATTTAACCCGATCCAGCACGTATTTCGAGACCCGGTACACGGAGCACGCCCAGAACCCCTGGGTCAGGAAGATCACGGTGAACCACCCGCCGTCCCCCGTCGCGCGGTAGCGGCGATAATCCCGGTACACGGCGCGGCACAGCCCCCGCAGCGAATAGCTCCACGCCCGGCCGTCTGCCCCCTCTCGCTCGGGTACGGCTTCATTCGCCCGGCTCGCCACACTCCTGCGAACGGTCTCCAGGATCCTCTCCGGCATCTCTTTCACGGCCATATTTGGTCCTTTATGGAACGGTTTCGCCGCATCACGGCGGTGGAGTGTGACAACGCCTCAAACCCGATTGCTTCCGCCCTCATGATGAGATTGTAACAGGCCCGAACCCCTTCACCTATCGGAGGGAAGCGTTTCTTACGTCGAGCTTCCGGTATCCCGAACGGCTTCCATTCCTCTCCTCCGTCATCGATGAGGATCATTTCCGGCGGGTTCTGGAAAGGAATCCGCCCCGGTCCCCCGCTCCGAAACCGGCTGCACGAGCAGGGGGCGTTCGTGGAGGTACTGCGTCGTGCGGCGCTTGCTCCGGATGTCCGCGTACACCCCCTCCACCTGCTCGGGGGTGAGACCCGCCGCCCCGGCGACCGCTTCGGCGGGCAGCCCCCGGTTCAAGGCGTACAGGCACAGGTCCATCTTATCATACGGCAGGGAGAAGTAGAACTCCTCCTGGGTCTGAGGAAGCGAGTACGTATCCGTCGTCGGCGGCCGTTGCCGGATCTCCTCCGGGATCTCCAGCGCCTCCGCCAGCGCGTACACCTGCGTCTTGTACAGGTGCGCGATCGGCTTCAGGTCCGCCGCCCCGTCCCCGTTCTTCACGAAGAAGCCCTGGTCGTACTCCAGCCGGTTGGGCGTCCCCACCACCGCGTAATGGAGCCGGTCGGCGTGGTAGTACTCCATCTGCTTGCGGGTCCGCTGCTTCATGTTCGTCGCCGCCACGATGCCCAGGTACGCCTCCAGCGATAACCGGACTTTCCGGCTCTCCCCCTCCGGCGACTGCGCCACGAGCGAGAAGACGTTCAGGCGGCTCCCTCCCGTCGCGCCGGGCAGCACCAGTTTCGACTTCCACCCCGGCCCGTACTCCGGCACGACCTTCCGGATCGCCTCGTCCCGGCGGCGGTAGCACCCCGCCGCTTCCAGCGCCGGCGCGATGTCTTCCAGCGCCGTCTCGATCCCCAGCCACTCCGCGAGGCTGCGGCCCAGGCGCAGGCTCTCCGGGTCGGAGTCGGCCTCCGGCATGTAGAGTCCAAAGACCCGCTCCGGCCCCAGCGACTTCACACAGAGCGCGGCGCACACGCTGCTGTCGATCCCGCCCGACAATCCCAGCACGGCCCCCCGGCGGCGGAGACGGCCCCGCACCTGTTCCTGGATCGCCTCGACGATCTCCGCGATGGCCGTATCCGCATCGATCCGAAGCGCGTCCGGGGAGATTGGCGCGGTCTCACGACCATTCAGATCCGTCGCGCTCATCGGCCCGCCCCTTCCGGCGCTCTCTTCTCGTTCGCCACCGCGCCTGCCCGGCCCTGAAGCGACTCCGCCGCCTGCCTTAACGCTTCGGCCTGCACCTCGCTCCGGCGGATCTTTCCGGTGTCCGTCTTCGGCAGCGCGTCCCGGAGCTCCACGAATTTCGGCACCATCAGGTCTTCCAGGTTCGCCTTGCAGTGGACCATCACGTCTTTCTCGGTGAGCGCGCTCCCCTCCGCCGGGACCACGATCGCTTTGATCGCCATGCCGAGCACCGGGTCCGGCACGCCGATCACCGCCGCCTCCTTCACTCCCGGCAGCGCGTACAGCGCGTTCTCGATCTCCTTCGGGCTCACCTTCTCTCCCCGACATTTGAGGATGTCGTCCATCCGCCCCACGAAGTAGAGGTATCCTTCCTCATCCATTCGGAACAGGTCGCCGGTATGGAGCACCTTCTCCCACGGGTACGGGCCGGGACGGAGCTTCCTGTTCGTCTCCTCCTCGTTCTCCCAGTATCCCTTCATGACGTGCGCCCCCCGGATCACCAGCTCACCGACTTCGCCCGGTTGCGCCCGTTCTCCTTGCTCATTGACGATCCACGCTTCCGTGAACGGGATCGCCTTCCCCACCGATCCGGGCCGGATCTTCAGTTGCTCCGGAGGCAGGTAGGTGCAGCGCTTGCACTCCGTCAGCCCGTACATCGAGTAGAGCTTCGCCTGAGGGAACAGCTCCCCCAGCCGCTCGATATGCGCCGGGGGCAGCGCGGCGGCGGTGTTCGTGAGATACCGCAGGTGCGGGAAATCGCCGGGCCGGAGGTCCTTCATCTGAAGCAGGATCGCCGCCATCGTCGGCACGAGCGGGAATCCCGTCACTTTCTCCTCTTTCATCTTCCGGAGGATGAGGAACGGGAACGTGAACGACTTCTCCAGCACCACGGTCCCGCCGGCCTTCACCCCCATCAAAACCTGGTAGAGCCCGTAGTCGAACGAAATCGGGAGGACGTTCATGATGACGTCGTCCGGCGTGCTCTCCAGATAGGTCGTGATGGAGGTCGCGGCGGCGTGGACATTCTGGTGCGTCATCATCACGCCCTTGGGGAACCCCGTGGACCCCGAAGTGTAGACGATCATCGCGAGGTCGAGGTCGATCCCGCCGTGCTCCGGCGCGGCCTGTGCCGATGGATTATTCGGCTCCGTGTTTAGGTCTTCCGGTCCCGCGAGGGGGAGATAGACTTCCACCGAGGGAGAATCGCTCCGGGCCTCCTCCGCCACGGCGGACAGTTTTGTATGCGTGATGAGGGCCGTCGCGCGGCAGTTGTTCAGGATGTAGGCGAGCTTGTCGGCCTTCGTCGTGGGGTTCACCATACAGAAGACCGCCCCGGCCTTCAGCGCCGCGAACAGCCCGACGACCGCCTCCACCGAATTCTCCAGGAACAGCGCTACCCGGTCGCCCCGCTTCACACCCCGTCCACGGAGATCATGCGCGAGCCGGTTCGCCATCGCGTTCAGGTCGGCATAGGTATAGCGCGCGTCCCCGACGACCAGCGCCGTCTTATCGGGCGTACGCCTTGCGCTCTCTTCGAGGTACGATTCCACCCTCACCGGCATGAGATTATCCGTGTCCGTTCGCGGCATGGACCCCGTCCGGAGTCCGCGTCCCGAGTTTTCGACTCACGAACGACCGGATCTTTGCGAGCGAATCGAGGTTGTCCGGCACCAGCTCATCATCCGCGATCTCGATGTTGAACTCCGCTTCGAGAAACGAAACCAGCTCCAGGATTCCCGTCGAATCAATGACTCCCCCGGCGATGAGGGATTCGTTCTCTTCGAGGGACTCCGCGCCCTCCCGGAAGAGGAAGTTGTCCGCCACAAACTGCCGAACAATCGGCTCGATCACCACATGCATGTAGATTGCTCCTGTTAATAGCTTCATTTTAAGATTGGTACGTTTAAGATGAGTCTGTATGTTAGGTTTTGGGAGAGGAGGCCGGCGGTTAAAACCGCGCCTGGAGGAAGCACAAAGTCCGCCTTCGCGGACTCACCTTCCGCCTTATTAATGGGGTCGTTCCGGCTCTTCTGTAGAATTTGGATGAAGGTCAAGTCGCCCTGCGGCGACTTCGCGTCCTTTCAGGCGCGGGTTTTAACCGCCGGCCACCCTACACCCTACACCCTAAATCATATGCCCGCCGCCGCCGTTTTGGGCAGCGATGTCGGAATTTCTTCCCGGCGGACGTACAGGTGGTCCAGCAGCTGGACCGAAAGGATCCCCACCAGCGCCATGTTGTCCCGGAAACCGAGCGACGACTGCCCCCGGCACTTCTGCGCCAGCTTCTCCACCGAGCGGGCATGGAAGTACCCCGCGCGGGAGATCGCTTCCGAGGACAGCAGCGCCTCGACGTACTCCGGCGCGTTCGGTCCGAAGAAGCTCGGGCTGTCCGGCGCGCGGTACGGCTGCTTGGGCCGTTTCGCGATGGAGGGCGGCAGGAACCGCTCCCCGCTCTTCCTCAGGAGGTACTTCTCCGTCAGGCCCTTGAGCCGCATCCGGGACGGAATCCGCGCCGCGAACTCCACCACCCGGTGATCGAGGAACGGGAACCGCCCCTCCACCGCGTTCGCCATCGACATCCGGTCGCCCTGGGACGAGAGGATGTACCCCGGCAGCAGGTGCGCCGCCTCCAGGTACTGCGCCTGCGACAGCGCACTCCACCCGCCGTACCCCTCCGGCAGCATCCCCCGAATCTCCTCCAGCGCGTCGTACCCCCGGCAGGCTTCCAATAGATCATCGGAGAAAAAGGCCTTCGTCTTTGCGGTCATTCCCCACCGGGGCAGATGCGAGAAGAAAGGGCTTTCCGGCTGCTCCAGCCCCACCCGGAAGAACGCCTCCAGGTACGCCTGCGGCTGCGCCTGCACCCCCGGCAGATAAGGATACAACCGCTGCAGCAGCATGGGCCGCAGCTTCGATTGCGGCTGACGAGCCCAGAATTGCCGGACCTTCGCCTCCTTGAAGATGTCGTACCCGGCGAAGACCTCGTCCGCCCCCTCCCCGGTCATCACCACCTTGAACCCGTGCTCCCGCACCATACGCGACAGCAGGTACAGCGGCGCGGGGGCGGTCCGCAGCAGGGGCCGCTCCGCGTGCCGGATCACCTCCGGGAAGCTCGAAGCAATATCCTCCCCGCCACACACGACGGAGGAAAGATCGGTCTCCAGCGCCCGGACCTACGCCCG
>JAHWJO010000318.1 GCA_019348365.1 Armatimonadota bacterium
CGGTTCATATCTCTAGCTTACCCTCTTCTCACTCCTTTCTATACACCCTCTTAGACTCATTACCTGTTTATGTCATCCTTCACTCGATTTCCTTTAACTAAAGGATCTGTCCGGAAAGTAAGAAGGACGGTTCACGTGATCAGCCTCCCGTCGGGCGAGCGACTCGCCCGGTTGTTCTCTCTCGCCCTGCTGGCAGCCGTCCCGGTTACGGGGATCGCCGCCGAAGGACCCTCTGCACCTCCTGAAACCCCGGCGGCGGCTCCTTCGGCCCCGGCTCCCGCCGACTCGCCGACGGCTGCGCCTACTCCTCCTGATGGACCCGCTTCTTCGGATAATCCCGACGCGCCCACTCCCTCGGAACGGCCCGATCCGCCGGTCTCCCCGGAAAAGCCCAATCCCACCCCTCCGGTCGTCGCGGCGGAGGCGATCACGCCCCCTGTGCCGGATCCGACGCTGCCGACCCCTCCCGTTACCGTTTCGCCGGACCGGCCTCTCACCCTGGCGGAAGCGGTCCGCATCGCCCAGCAGAACCATGCCAACATGACCGTCGCCGAAGAATCGGTGGAAGCGGCGCAGGCGCGGGTGACGCAGGCGCAGTCCGCGAATCGTCCCATCGTCTTCGGGTCGGTGGACTACAGCCTCCGGGGCGTGACCGGACAGGGGACCGGGTTGAGCCGGACGACCAGCAGCGCCGGCATCCAGCCCCGCGCCACCCTGAGCTACAACATCTTCGACGGCGGGCTGACCCGCGCCGGCGTGCGCCAGGCGCGCGAAGGGGTGGAGAACTCCCTCGCCAACGTGGTGGCGACGCGCAATAACCTCGGACTCACGGTGGCGGTCAACTATATCGCCCAGCTCCGCGCGGCGCAGCTGCTGGAGCTTCGCCGGAACCAGGAAGAGCTGGCGCTCGCCCAGCTCAAGCGGGTGGAAGCCCGGGTCGAGGTCGGAGCGGCGGCGTTGCTGGAGAGCGCGCTGCCCCTCTCCGAGTACCAGAACCGGCAGGTCGAACGGATCGCGGTCCAGAACGACGTGCGGGTGGCGGCGAACGCCCTGCGGAACGCCATGGGCCTGACCGTCGGCCCGCCCCTGACCCTGACGGAACCGACCGAGCTTCCCGAAGGTCTTCTTCCCGTCGATGCCCTGCGGGAACTCGCGCTCCGGGAGCGCCCGGAGATCGCGCAGGCGGAGTCGCAGCGAGAGATCGCGGAGGCGAGCGTCGCCATCGCCCGGATCCAGCGGCGGCCCCGCCTCGATACCCAGGTCAGCGCCATCGCGACCCCTTTCGATAATACCCGAGCGATCTGGGATGCCGGAGCCTCCGTCTCCATGCCGCTGTGGGATGCGGGACGCTCGCGGGCGCAGCAGGAGGAAGCCGAAGCGGCGGTGCGAAGCGCCGAGGCCCGGTTCGAGCAGGTCAAGAAAGACGTGACCGCCGAGGTCGAGGAAGCCTACCTGAACCTCGCCAACGCGCGGGAACGAGTCCCCGCGAGCCGCCAGGCCGTCGAGGCCGCAAGGCTCAACCTGGAAGCCGCTACCGAACGCTACGCATTGGAAATCCGGGGCATCTCCGTCGTGGACCTGATCTCTGCCCAGGTGCAGTACGACACCGCGAACACCAACTACATCCAGGCAACGTATGACGTTCATCTGGCCCAGGCACAGCTCCAGCGGGCGCTGGGCCGCACCCCCACCGGTGAGACGCCGGCTCCGTAGGAGTAAAATTTCTTATTATGAAGGTTTTATCGAGTACTACTAATTTTGTTCGTCAACGCCGCTGGGGATTGATTCTCCTCGTCTTCCTGCTCGTATTTGGCGGGTTCGCTTACCTCCGCACCAAAGCGAAGGAGAAGGAGCCGCTGGTCACCTACGAGTTCGGCAAAGTGGAGCGCGGGGACGTTCGCAGCTCCGTCACCGCGACCGGCGTGATCCAGCCCTGGAAGATCGTCGATATTAAATCCAACGTCGCCGGAAGGATCGAGAAGCTGGCGGTGGACCTGGGCGACCGGGTGAAGGCCGGGCAGACGATCATGCTCATCGACCCGACGGATACCCAGGTGGCGGTGGACCAGGCCCGCGCCGACCTCGATTCGGCGGTGGCCCGGCGGGAGCAGGCGGAGATCAGCGTCGTCCAGCAGAGCGCCCAGACGCGGGCGCGGGTGAGCGCCTCCGAGCGGGGCGTGCAGACCGCGCGGGCGCGGCTGGCCCAGGCGGAGGCGAACATGAAGGTCCAGCCCCGATTGACCTCCTCCGCGATCAACCAGGCGTCGGCGTCGCTGGTCTCGTCCCGGAAGGCCGTCGCGCAGGCCCAGCAGGGCAAGGCCCAGTTGGAGCAGCAGCTCCGCGAGCTTCAGGAAGTGACGATCCCCCTGAACGTGGAGACCGTCCGGGGGAACCTCGACCAGGCGAAAGCCGGCCTGGACTCCGAGGAAGCGGAGAACCGGCGGCAGCAGGAGCTTCTGAAGAAGGGATATGTCTCCCGGAGCGACGTGGAAGCCTCGAACGCGCGGCTCGCGTCGGCGCGGGCGGCGGTCCGCGCGGCGGAGCAGCGGCAGCGCACGCTGGGCCAGGAAAACCAGATCGCCGTGAACGGGATGAAGTCCCGCATCCAGGAGGCGCAGTCCCGCATTGAGGAGAGCGAGGCGCGTGTTCGGCAGGCGCAGGCGGCCCTCCGGCTCTCCACGGACAACCGCTACCAGGACGAGGTGCGGAAGCAGGAGTACCGGGCCGCCCAGGCCGGGCTGAAGCAGGCCGAAGCCGAGCTCACTTCCATGCGGGCCGAATACAACCAGATCCCCATCCGGCAGAAGGAAGTCGTCTCCGCGAACGCGCAGCTCGTCCGGGGCCGCGCCACGCTCAAGCAGGCGAGTACCAACCTCGGCTACACGAAGATCGTCGCGCCGCGCGGCGGGGTCGTCATCACGAAGACCGTCGAGGAGGGGACCGTCGTGCCGAGCAGCCGGGGCTCCATCGGCAGCACGAATTCCCTCCTCCAGATCGGCGACACCTCCCGGCTCTGGATCGTCACCAAAGTGGACGAGACCGACATCGGGCAGGTGAGCGTGGGCCAGAAAGTGACCGTGAATGTGGACGCTTACCCCACCATGGACGTGGAAGGGAAGGTGATCCGGATCGACCCGCAGGCGGTCGTCGAGCAGAACGTGACGATGATCCCCGTCACCGTGGAGATCGACATGCCGGACCAGCGGTTTAAGCCCGGCATGAACGCCGAGTGCGAGTTCGTCGTGAACGAAGCGACCGGCGTGCTGACGGTCCCGAACGAGGCGCTGAGAGAATCCGACGGCAAGTTCAGCGTGCAGAAGCTGGTGGCCGGCAAGCCGAAGGACGCGCCGGTGGAAGTCGGGATCGCGGGGCCGGACACGACCGAGATCCGCAGCGGCCTGAAGGAAGGCGAGACCGTCATCACCAAAACGATTGAGCCGGAACAGGCGGAAGCCGTGAACCCGTTCGGCGGGCCATTCGGACGGCGCGGCGGCAATCGTGGCGGACGCGGCGGACAGGGTGGCGCCCAGGGCGGCGGCGGACGGGGCGGCGCTCAAGGCGGCGGTCAGGGCGGCGGCGCTCGTGGCGGAGGCGGCGGACGCTAACCATGTCGATGATCAAAGTGCAGGATCTCACCAAAACGTACACCATGGGCAACACCCAGGTCCACGCGCTGCGGGGCGTGAAGCTGGAGATCGGAGCCGGAGAGCTGGTCGCTATCATGGGGCCGTCCGGCTCCGGCAAGTCGACGTTTATGAACCTCGTGGGCTGCCTGGACCGGCCGACGGGCGGGGAGTACTCGCTCGACGGAGTCGACGTCTCCCGGATGAACGACAACCAGCTCGCCGAGATCCGCAACGAGAAGATCGGCTTCGTGTTCCAGCAGTTCAACCTGCTGCCCCGCACGAGCGCGCTCCGGCAGGTGGAATTGCCCATGATCTACAGCGGCGTTCCCAACCGGGCCGAGCGGGCGATGATGGCGCTGGAGGCCGTGGGCCTGGCGGACCGGCACGACCATACCCCCTCGGAGCTGTCCGGCGGGCAGCAGCAGCGGGTCGCCATCGCGCGGGCGCTGGTGAACGACCCCCGGGTGCTGATGGCCGACGAGCCGACGGGCGCCCTCGACACCCGCACCGGCGAGGAGGTCATGGCGATCTTCCAGCGCCTCCACCGCACGGGCACGACCGTCGTGCTCGTCACCCACGAGTGGGACATCGCGCAGCACTGCAACCGGATCATCCGGTTCAAGGACGGGCGCGTGGTGTCGGACGATCCGGTGGAGACTCCCATCGACGCGAACCTGGAACTCTCCCGGCTCCCCCGCCTGGACGATGAGGAAGAAGAGGCCCTCGTATGAGCGTGATCGAACACCTTCCCGAGCCTCATCCCGATTTCCATCCGGACCGGCTGCTCCCCCGGCTGGAGGAGTCGACCCGGCACAGCCAGCGGCGGGGGATGAGCCCGCTGGAGGCGTGCCGGGTGGCGTTTCAGGGGTTGACCGCGAACAAGATGCGGTCGTTCCTCACGATGCTCGGCATCATCATCGGGGTGAGCGCCGTCATCGTGATGGTGTCGCTGGGGCAGGGGGCCGCCAAAGCCACCCGGGAGGCGATCTCCCGCCTGGGCACCAACGTGCTCTCGGTCAACCCGAACGCGCAGCAGCGCGGCGGGGTGAGCCAGGGCCTCGGCAGCGCCCAGACGATGAAAATTGAAGACGTGGACGTGATCCGCCAGCTCCCGGGCGTGAAGGCGGTGTCGCCGGAGTACCGGGACCGGAGCCAGGCCAAGTTTCAGAGCCAGAACACCTCGACGAACGTGATGGGGGTCTCGCCGGAGTACTTCGAGATCCGGAACCTGCCGCTGGCCGAGGGGAAGATCTTCGACGAGGACGACGTGAAGCGCAAAGCGAAGGTCGCCGTCATCGGAGACGAGGTGCGGGAGAACCTGTTCGGATCGATCCAGGCGACCGGGAAGTACATCAAGCTGGGCGGCCAGAACTTCAAGGTGGTCGGCGTGCTCAAGTACCGGGGCGGCGGGTGGATGAGCCCCGACGACCGGGTGATGGTCCCGGTTTCGACCGCGATGGTCCGGGTGTTCGGGGTCAATCACCTGAGCGGAATGAGCGTCCAGGCGGTCTCGCAAGAGAAAATGCGGGACCTCCAGTTCGAGATCGAGCAGGCGATGAAGCGGGCGCACAAGCTGCGGCCCGAGGATGAAGCCGACGTGCGGATCTTCAATCAGGCGGACATCTCCGAAAGCGCGGACCAGCAGAGCGGCTTCCTCACCATGCTCCTCTCCGGGATCGCGCTCGTCTCCCTGTTGGTTGGCGGGATCGGGATCATGAACATCATGCTCGTCTCGGTGACGGAGCGGACGCGGGAGATCGGCATCCGCAAGGCCATCGGGGCGAAGCGGAAAGACATCCTCTACCAGTTCCTCATCGAGTCCGTCACGTTGAGCGTGGTGGGGGGGCTCATCGGGATCGCGCTGGGGGTGGGCGCGGCGCTCTGGATGGCGCGTCCCGCCGACCAGGGCGGGTTGGGCTATCCCATGCTCCTCACGCTCCCGCCCATTGTGATCTCCTTCTGCTTCTCGGCGCTGGTCGGGATCTTCTTCGGGATCTACCCGGCGTTCAAGGCATCCCGGCTGGACCCCATCGTGGCGTTGCGGTACGAGTAAGCCCCCGGCGATGTGAGTTGGTGAGTTGGTGTGGGGGTGAGGGCGACTCACCCACTCCCCTTGCCCACCCTGCTCGAACTCCTCCTTCAAAACGGATGATAAAGGATTTTTCGATAGCATGTATTTCAGGCACTGTTCCCGATGGCAGAATGTTGGATTCGCGATGGCCGCTCTGGTGGCTGGCCTCGCGACGCAAGCCCTTGCCGCGCCCCAGGCGACGTTGACGGTCGAGATGGACCGGCCGGGCGCGCGAATCAGCCCGCTGCTGTACGGCATCTTCTTCGAGGAGATCAACCGGGCGGGGGACGGGGGCATCTACGCCGA
>JAHWJO010000026.1 GCA_019348365.1 Armatimonadota bacterium
TCGGGGACAACTGGTGGGTGACGCTGCTGATCTTCCTGGGAATCGCGGCCCTCGTGGCGCTGCTGATGAACCGCACGCGCCTGGGTCGGCAGATCTACGCGATGGGCGGAAACGAAGCCGCGACGCACCTGAGCGGGGTGAAGGTGGACCGTATTAAGGCCGTGGCCTATTGTCTGAGCGCGGTCCTGGCGTCACTCGCGGGGGTGCTCTACGCCGCCTATCTGGGCGAGGGCCGGGCGGAGACCGGGCTCGCCTACGAGTTGAACGCGATCGCGGCGGCGGTGGTCGGCGGGTGCAGCCTGCTCGGAGGGGTGGGCTCCATCGCGGGTACCGCGCTCGGGGTCGCCCTGCTCGTCATCGTCATCAACGGGACCGGACTTGTCATCAAACAGGATGCGTCGCTCTGGGAGGGGATCATCGTCGGCACAGTGGTCATTCTCGCCGTGGCGATCAATCGCATCCGCCTCCTCCGACGATAAACTACCGTCTCTGAGCGGGAGTTGGGTTCTCCGGAGTCATCCGATCCAATGGGCCTCTCTTTCGAACTTGGGAGAGAGGCCTTAACGCATAGCATCAAGGGTCAACAGAAGGATGCCACCGTATCTAAGCCAAAATCTAAGCCAAACAGATTTTGAAAAGGCTCATGTTAGAGAGATCATTCGAGATCAACTTTATATAACCAATCTGTGCTCGACCAGAGGGGGGAGATCGTGGACTGGGCGTGTGACACCACCAACGTCTACGACGCCACCTTCCATCCCTTGATTGAGCAGTTCGATGTGCGGATGCTCGTCGAGACCGTCTTCTCAATATTGACGAACGTCTGTGGGTTCAAACGGGCGAGACACCGAGTCTGGGATTTCTTCCAAGCCCGCCTGGCGCTGGCGATGGCGGCTTACCACCTCCTGATCCGGTGGGAAGGACTGAAACCGGACGAAGACGGCTTCATCCGCCTCTCCATCGCCCGATTCAGTTTCTGAAACTACCACCATTGGTTAAGACGCAAACGCAAAATATTGCGACTGATCTACCAACTCACCCACACACCCATACACTTGTGCATTCTTAAGTGGGACTTTACAGTTAAGGCCAGGGGTCCGGCTCCAGGTCGGTGATTCGCCGCAGGATTCGGATGGTGTCCTCCACGGTGATCCGCCCGTCGCCCGGTGGCTGGCCCGGTCCACCCGCCGGGGCCACATCGCCGATCTGCATCTCCCGCTCGGAGGGGGTCAGCAGATTCAGCGCGTAGACCATCGACAGGACGGCATCCATCACTTCCAGTTTGCCGTTGCCGTCCAGGTCCCCCGGCAGGCCGTTTTTGCTGAAGACGGCCAGGCGGAGGGATTCAAACGTATCCAGCTTCCCATACCCCGCCACGGGATGCCAGGTGGCAGCGGAGCCGGTCCCCTTGATCAACATCTCCCGGATGCGAATCGCATCGAGGCCGGGGTCCGCCTCCAGCATCAGGGCGACCGTGCCGGTGACGTGCGGACACGCCATACTGGTGCCCTCCCGATGAATGTGCCGTCCTTCCGGGGTCAGGAAGCGCCGCGCGTTGAGCGGCAGCACGACATCGCGGGAGAGGGCGGAAGCGACCCACTGTCCGGGAGCGATCAATTCCGGTTTCTGCTTTCCGTCACGGGTCGGACCCGAAGACGAGAAGTAGGCCGGTTCGCCCGGTACCTGCGGACCGAGAGGTTCGGTGTTCGTCTCGCCGTTATGGGTCGTCCAGGAGTTCTTCAACAGGTACGCCCCCACCGCAATCCCGTTCTTCATGCACGCCTGGTTGATCAGAGTCTTCCGGCTGTCACCGCTCAATTTTCCCGGATAGGCGGAGAATTTGATCTGGTACCCCCGCGTGATCCAGCCATCGACCTGTCCGTTTCCTTCGCTGTTGAGCCGCTTGAGGGCGACCGTCCATGGCAGGCCGCTCACCGTTCCGGTAGGCGTGTCTTTCAGGTCCACATGGAGGGAGAATCGCTGAAGGGCCGGGTTGAGGGGGTAGGGACGATCCCTCGCATCCAGGGTGATGACAGCCCCCAGGTACGGTTGCGAGGAATCCCCCTGAACCGTCTGGGTCTGTTTTTCACCCGACCGGACCGACACTTCAGTCCGATTGCGATTGTTCAGATCCGTCGGGTAGCTGATGCCGAACTGGTACTCGGCGGCTGCGTCGGTCCAGATCTCGATCTCGAATTCTTCCTGGCCCGCCGGAGCCAGCAGGGTCCCTTCGCCCTTCTCGTCCTTCTGGAGCGTTCCGGAGAGGTGGATGTATTTATCCCCGCTATTCCCCGCCGCGAAGGTGATGACCCTGCCGGGTTTTCCCTCTCCCACCAGATCGGAAAGGCCCTGGGATTCGGCGTCTGTCCCATCGTGCGGGCCGTACTGTCCGCCCCAGCTGTTGTTGACGACGACCGGCCGGTTCAGCCGCCGGGCGCGCTCCATGAGATACCGGTTGGCATCCAGGCCGTGGACGCCGTCCCATTTCACTACGATGAGATCGGCGGCCGGGGCCACCCCGATGAAATTCGTCCCGCCGCCGCTGCCTGCCGCGATGCCCGCGACGTGGGTGCCGTGACCTTCCCAATCTTTATATTCCCCTCCCGGGGAGAGACTGGCCCCGCCGGAAAGATGTACGTCGATCTGTTGCTGGGTGTACTCGCGACCGTAGGGGAAATCGCCGGGAGCAGGACCCTGCGGCGCGGTCTGGTCCCAGTAGTACCGGATACGGGTCTTGCCGTCCGGAGTACGAAAGTCCGGATGTCGGAAATCGATCCCCGAGTCCACGATTCCGACCAGCACTCCCTGTCCCACCCGTCCGTAGGAGGCCCAGGCGAGATCGGCGCGGATCTCCGGGATACTGCGATCCAGCAGGAGAAACGATCTCCGGGCCGCTTCCGCGTACCGCAGGCCGGACCAGGCAGCGAGACTCCGGAGGGCGGAGAGAGGCGCTTCGGCGCTCGCGATGGAGCCGGTGCTGTTCAACCGGACTCCGAGCGTGGTGAGCGTCCCTATGAAGGCATCGGGCTGGAGCGCGAGCAGGACGGAGACGCGTTTCACGCCGCCGGAATCCGTCCAGATGTTGACGGTCGAGGGAGGACGCAGATCGGGATGCTCGACCAGGCTTCGGAGCGCGGGATCCAAACGGCGAAGGTCCGGAGGGGAGCCTCCGGGTGGGGAACTGACAACCGCTCCCGAATCGCCCGAACAGAGAAAGGCGAAGGAGAGCAGGAGTAGGGTGAAAAGTGAAGTGAGCTTCAAAAAATTATCAACCTAACGTAACGTATGGAAGTCAGGTAAAGGTCCGAACGTGAGTGATAGGAAATTCGGCAGGTCAGCGTCCGGTACGGTAAGGCAGGATAGATCCTCATACCTTTGACCCCCTCCCTCACGATTCAGGTTCCCCAGGAACGAATGGATTGCCCACTTCTGTTTTTTAGTAATATCGTGTCGATGATAGTGGCTTCTTGCTATAAAATTATACACACTTCACGCTGTTCTGTGGAGCAGGTCCCTTCAGCCGCCGTTCCAATGACCAAATATGGCTCTTCTATCCGTTTGAGACAGTGAGGAGCCTGTCCCGGGTTTCCGTTGAGGAGTATGATGGGAGCGATACAGGTCACTCATAGGGGATTATGGACCACCCTCCAGGATCTGGGTCGGGATGGTTTCCAGCAGTACGGGGTGATCGTGGGCGGCGCGATGGACACTTTTGCCCTCCGTGCGGCGAACCTGCTCGTCGGCAACGACGAGGGGGAAGCGGCGCTGGAGATCACCATGCAGGGTCCGACCCTCCGTTTTGAAGGGGATGCATGGATCGCCGTCTGCGGGGGCCGGTTGAATCCGACGGTGTCCGGGCAGCCTTTACAAGAATGGCGGCCCGCCCGGGTCCGTTCCGGCGAAACCCTGAAGTTCGGAGCGGCGACGGAGGGATGTCGGGCCTATCTGGCGATTGCAGGAGGCTTCGATGTCCCCCCGGTGATGGGAAGCCGGAGCTTCTACGCTCGCGCCGGGATCGGGGGAGTAGGGGGCCAGCCCTTAAAAGATGGAGACCGACTTCACCTGCGCTCCTCTGATTCACCACCACCGGAAGGGATTGCAGCACTCCCGGAGGGCGAGCCTCTTAGCCAGCCGGATTGGGAGATCGGGTCGGAGGTGCGCCCCGACTACCGGTCTCTCTCCTCCGTTCGCGTGCTTCCCGGCAGCGAATTCCAACGGTTCACGCAGGAGAGCCGGCGCTCCTTCTTCGACTCGCCGTTTCAGGTGACTTCCCAATCCGACCGGATGGGGTACCGACTCTCCGGGCCGCCGCTCACGCTCGACGAGCCCCTCGAGTTGCTCTCCGAGGCCGTATCTCCGGGAACGGTGCAGGTCACGCCGGAGGGGCATCCGATCCTGCTCATGGCCGATGCGCCCGCCACCGGGGGATATCCGAAGATCGCTCATGTCATCACTGTGGACCTGCCGCTTTTGGCCCAGGCAAAACCCGGAGAATCGGTCCGGTTTCTCGCAGTTTCCCTTACCGAGGCGCAGGACCTCTATCGCCGGAGGGAGCGGGATTTCCAATTGATCCGGCAGGGGATCGCTCTGGCGTGGCGGCAGGAGATGCATGAACGCTGATTCGCGAGCATATCAGGAGGGGGAGGATCTGGACCATGGACCCGAATCGATGAGCCGTACGGTAGATCTCAATTGCGACATGGGGGAAGGATTCGGGCTTCACACCTTCGGGATGGACGAGACGCTGCTGGAGGTCGTGACCTCCGCGAACATCGCCTGCGGGTTCCACGCGGGAGACCCGGCGACGATGCGGAAAACCGTGCGTCTCGCCCTCTCGAAAGGGGTGGCGATAGGCGCGCATCCCGGCCTGCCCGATATGTCGGGCTTCGGGCGGCGGCACATGGAGATCACCCCCGATGAAGCCTTTGAGATGACTCTGTACCAGATCGGCGCCCTCGACGCGTTCGTGCGGTCGGATGGAGGCCGGATGGCTCACGTCAAGCCCCATGGCGCGCTCTATACCATGGCATCGCAGGATGAAGATCTTGCACAGGCGGTCGCAGAAGCGGTGTACCGGCATGATTCCCGCCTGATCCTCTTCGGGCTCTCCGGTAGCGCGCTCGTTCGGGCCGGGGAGCGTGCGGGGCTTCGCACGGCGAGCGAGGCGTTCATCGACCGCCGCTACACCGATGACGGCCGCCTGGTCTCCCGCCGTCACCCGGATGCGGTCATCACCGATCCGGAGGAGGCGCTCCGGCAAGCCCTCATGCTGGCCGGCGAGGGGAAAGTCGTCACTCGGGGAGGGAAGGAGATCCCCGTTCAGGCCGATACGCTTTGCGTGCATGGAGACACGATTCATGCCGTAGAATTCGCCCGCATGGTCCGGGACCGCCTGATCCAATCGGACATCCGGCTTCAATCTCCGGGGAGCGCCTTATGAGCGAGGGGAGGGGAGTACTCGCCTCCACCGGGGAGGAGCGCCGAGAGCGATGGCCCTGATGGTGACCGAAGAATGGGGGGAGATCCCCCTGACGCAGGAAGTCGCACGGGAACGGCTGCCCCAGGTGATGGAGTACCTGGGATACCGCCGGGTAGAGGAGGAGACCTGGCAGCGTCGACCGGACCGTTGCGGCTCGGGCTGGTGGTCGCTGCCCGACGCCTGCCCGTCCCTCCTGCGATGGAATCTCACGGAGGTGGAGGCGGCGAACGGGTCCGGTGAGGAGATGCCGAAAACGCGATACGCGCTCTCCTACCGGGTGGAAATGCCGGGGCAGATCCTCGCCAACACGGATGCGAAGGCACTGGAGTTGGAGATCGACCGCATCCTGCACCTCCTGATCGGCGGATTCGACCGCGATAACCGCCGGGAGCGGGTACAACTGGTGGGCTGGACGATCCTCTCCAACCTGCTCCTCTCGCTGCTTCCTGCCCTGTCGATGGCGGCGGCCCTCTGGCTGGCCCGCCCTCTCTTTCTGGAAGCGCCGTTGTTCCGGGGGGTGTTCTGGATCGTCTTGATCGGCGGGGGAGCGTGGGGGATCGGACTTGCGTTGACGGCACGAGGGGTCGTGAGGCTCCTGAATTCCCAGGTGAAGACCCGCCTCGTCTATCGTTCGGCAAGGGCAGGAAAGGGAACGGTCGTGGACGTGAGACCGAAATCTCTACCCAACAACATCAACCCCAAAGAACGGCATGGCGCTGATCTCTAGAAAGGGCCGATAGAAAGGGCAAAAAGTCAGGGCCGGATCATTCCGTGCCGGGGGCGGTGGCGGTGGGCCACCAGTAAGTTCCTACGGGGGTGCCTCCGGCGTGGAGGCTCACGGGGGGGTAGATGCTGGGGTCGATGTGCCGTTCGGCGGCAGCGGACCAGCGGGTGGCGGAGCTGCTCCGGACCCATTTGACATGCCCGTCCGCAAACGCGATGTTGGCCCCTCCGTTGTGACGGGGATCGAAAGTGAACCGGACATCCACGGGCCAGCCTTCGGGAGTGGAGCGGTCGGTGAAATCGAAGACGGTGCGGGTGGGCCGTCGGCCCATGATCTCGGTGAACAGGAGGGTGCGGGTGGGGAATTCGATGTTGCTGAGGGGAGTCCCGTCGGGGGTAGCGAGCCAGAGGTTGGCCCCGTAGCCCCGGATCAGGTACTTGCTGGGGCAGATGTAGAGTCGCTCGTTGACGACGTACGGCAGGGTGTCCACGGCCCAGTCGCGCTGCCCGCTCTGAAGGCCCAGGGTGCTGTTGGCGGGGCCTCCGCTGGGGGTCCACCAGCGGGGGAGCACTCCGTCCCAATCGGTGGCATAATTATTGAACGCCACCGCCAGTTGTCGCTGGTTGGACGCGCAATGCACCTGTCGCGCCCGTTCCCGGGCAGTGGAAAACGCCGGCATCAGCAAGCTGGCCAGGATTCCGACGACGCCAATCACCACTAGAAGCTCCACCAGAGTAAAGCCTTCATGGCCGCGCTTCATTCTGCTCTCCTCTTGAAGAGCGCAAGAACGCTCTCCCACTCTCTCTGGCTACACTATATCCGGAAAGCTGCACGAAATCAAGCAGGCGGGGCTTTGTTACGCCGCCAATCCTGATCGGAAATCCCGACATTCCGAGCGAAATCTTCGGCGCAACATGAGGCTGGGGCGGTTCTGCTCCTATTTGACAGGAGGGATAGATTCGGGAGGGGGCCAGGCGGTTTCCTGAAATCTCCTTCCGCCGGCGAACCTTTTTCAGATGAACCTCGTCTAACCGTACAACGTCTAACGGTACAACTCTCTCCTCTCAGTCCGCACGATCTCAACCCGCGCCACTTGAAATTTTGAACCCATGACTTCTGGAAGCTGCCTGCTTGCATCTTCCGGTAGAGGGGTTCGACAATACCGGTAGAGTTCGACAATAAAAGAAGGACTCCTTCTCCACAGGAGGAGCTGTACTGTTCGTTGTGGAATTAAACCCCAGGAGTAGATCGTCGGTCCAGGATCGTAAAGATTCACCGGGCCGATAGAAGAGCATCAGGGAGATGACCATGGTCCGCCGTATTGCCACGTCCCGGTTCGCGTTGGGACTATCACTCTTTGCGCTATCCGCGAGCGTCTCCTGGGGGCAGGTGAATCGACCCAACATCGGGAGCGGGCCGGTACGGCGCCCCGGCGCCCCCCCGCCCCCGCCCACCGGCGTCGCTCCCGGCGCCCAGGCCGGCAACACCACGACGGGCAGCGCGCGCGGTTTCGTGCCCCCCGGAATCGAACTGGTCGCCGGGGTGCGGCTGGACAAGCCCGCCGAAATGCCCCCCGCGCTGAATAACATCCGCGCCGTTGCCTACGACCCGCAGCAAAAGCGGTTCTACCTCGTCGGCCAGCACAACCCGAAGCTGCCCGCCTTCCGACCGGAGGACCTCGCCGTTGCGCTGAAGTCGTTCCGGCAGGGCTACCCGGCGGTCAGCATCGAAGCGCCGGTCGTGGACGGGCAGATGACCGTGAAGTACTACGGCGGCATCGAGAACACCCGCTTCGGGAAAGTGCTCTTCGAGGCGGACCGGCTGATGAAGAGCCTCGCGCTGGGCCGGGACACCGTCACCCAGGAGTACCTGCGGCCCGGCGTTCGCGGCTACGAGAGCGAGGTGAGGAAGCTCCAGCGGATGGGCGGCGTGCAGCGGCCCCATGCCTCTCACCGGTACTGGTTCCGCCCCGCACAGATCTCCATGACCCTCTCCGAAGACGGCCACGCGCTCCGCTTCGACGAGGTGAAGGTCGAGGTGAGGACCGAGTACGTGCCAGCCGTCGCTGAAGGCGAAAGCGAGCCCGCCGCCGAGGAGTTCGCCCGGCACTTCACCGAGTATTACGACGACTTCGCGCGGGCGTACCCCGTCTTCGCGGAGTTGAAGGAGCTGGCAAAAGTCACCGCGCTCGCCCAGTGGCTCCACGAAAGCGGCATTCCGCTCGACGCGCTGGGCCTCGACAAAGCGGTCATCCCCGAAGTGGAGACGGCGAAGACCACCCCCGTCGGCTTCGCGCAGGCGCTGGAGCTGCGACCCGGAGGCGTCATGCGGCACCGGATGGAAGGAGGGGTCGCGTTCCGCTTCTGGAGAGAGGAAGCTTCGGCCCGGTTAGGCGAAGCGCCCGTACAAAGGGGCAACTGGACCGTGAGCCGCTCCGGGAAAGCGCGGGACCTCCTTCAGTCCGTGATGAAACGGCCCAGCCCGGAAGCCCACCGATGGTTCTCCACCTTCCGGCCCGGCCCGGCAGGACCGGCGGGAGGCGCTGCATCCGTTGCTCCCGCCCCTCTTCGGTAATATGCCGGCTTAATATGCCGGTCCTATCCGTGTGGGAAGGATACTAATCTGCTGTGAAAAGATCGACCCGAGGGCATACGCCTTCGGGTCTTTCTCTTAACGGACCTCCCCTTCTGTAAACAAGAGGGAGGGTTTGGGCTGCGTATTAGTTGAGTTTGCCCGGAATCCGGGCCTTTGATATAATTGTGAAGGTTTATTCTTCTTTGATTTTGGATGACGCTTATAAAATAGATACCGAGGTGATCGGGAGTGGCCGGACATTCTAAATGGCACAATATCCGCCTGCGGAAAGGCAAACAGGATGCCGTACGCAGCAAGATGTTCACGAAGCTGGCGCGGGAGATCATCGTCGCCGCAAAAGGTGGAGGCGGCAACTCGGATGCGAACCCCCGCCTGCGGCTCGCCGTTCAGAAGGCGCGCGACAACAGCATGCCCGCCGACAACATCAAGCGCGCGATCCAGCGGGGCACCGGCGAGATCGAAGGCGCGAACTACGAGGAGATAACCTATGAGGGCTACGGTCCCGCCGGGGTAGCCCTCCTCGTGGAAGTGACGACCGAAAACCGGAACCGGACGGTAGCGGTAATCCGTCATGCTTTTTCCCGCAACGGTGGGACCCTCGGCGAATCGGGCTGCGTGAGCTGGCTGTTCGATCACAAAGGCATCCTCTCCGTCCCGTCCGATGCGGCGGATGAGAATACCGTGATGACTGTGGCGCTGGAAGCGGGCGCGGATGACGTACGCACGGAAGAGGACGAATATGAGGTCATCACCACGCCGGAGAACTTCGAGGCGGTGAAGGCCGCCTTCGAGGAGGCCGGCGTTCCCGTCTCCGTCGCGGAGATCACGATGGTCCCCCAGAACACGATCCACCTGGAGGGGAAAGAGGCCCAGCAGATGCTCCGCCTGATGGACGCGCTGGAAGACCTCGACGACGTTTCGAACGTGTACGCCAACTTCGACATCTCGGAAGACGAGCTCGAAGTCGCCGCCTGATCCACATCCATTTTCGATGCTGTTACAGGGGTTTTCCTGACGGATAGATTACCCTGATATTATTCCTGTACCTCACGCGTTGTCTGCCTCAATTGAGAAGATTAGATGATCGAAAGTAGAGGTCGGATGTCCATCGTTACAGCGGTAACGCCATATCCGGCTCTCCCCTGAACCGTCGATTAGCATTCCCGAACCATTGCATTGTGAGCGTGACTGACCATCGCCTTCATCCCAAATGTTGTAGATATAAACCTTTCCGGAAGGAGAATGGATTCCAATATGCACCAGTTCCGGTGACGTATCCGACCAGAGGCGCATTCCCGGCGCGCTGTGCCCCTCCACCGTAAGAACCGTATCGGATCTGGGTCTCAAGTCACCGATCCTCACTCCTTGCCGCCACTCAGACTGGGTGCTCTCGAAGCGAAGATGCAGCGTAGAATTCTCCGGCACGTCCAGCATGTCAAAGAGACATACGATTTTACCCTGATACTCAATGCATCGACTTCGAGCTTTTCTAAACTCGTCTTCCAACATGTGAAAGATCCTCACCTTTCTGCACAGGCCCAGGCTGCGGGGCAGATTCTTCCGCCCCCCCTGAAGCAAGAAGTTCCGGCTCCTCCGTCGGCTTCTCGTCCTCATCCGCGTCCGGTTTGGGCATGGGCACGATGATCGGGGGAAAACCCGGCACGGTCACGGTCATCTCGGCGGGGCCTTTGGGCGCACGGACGATCATCGCGACGGGGAAGGCGGAGGGCGGTTCCTCCCCCTGAAAGATCACCCTCAGGCCCTTGCCGCCGGTCAGGATCGTCTCGTCCAGCGTCTTCACGGGCACGCCGAGGAACGAGCACTTCTTCCCCCCGGCTTCCGCGCGCACCTCGCTCATGCGGATCTCAAACCTCGCGTCCTTCGCGTCGGAAGTGACGACGAAGACAAGGTTGACGAGCAGCGATTCCTCCGGCTCCTTGTGCCCCACGGGCTTAACCGCATCCGCGCTCGTCACGCGGAGACTCCACCCTCCCTCACCGGGCACATCCTGATCCATCCGGTAGGCGGCGGGCTTCTCCACCCCCTCGCCCATGAGGTACGCGTCCAGCCATGTCGCGACCCGCTGCATCGTGTCCACGCGGTGGCGCGGCTCGTGGAAGCCGTGGCCCTCGCGGGGGTACCGCACGAACTTCACCGCCCGGCCCAGCGCACGCAGCGCCTGGTACATCTCGCGGGAGTTGCTGATGAAGGTGTTTGGGTCGTCTTCGCCGTGCATGATCAGGACCGGCGTGCGGATGCGGTCCACGTAACGGAACGGCGACCGCTCGAAGTAGAACGTGGGGTCCTCCCAGTAGTACCGCCCGAAGTACTCCTTCTCGAAGTGGGAGATCTCGCTGTTGCTGAAGTCCGTGATCCAGTTGAAGATCCCGAACAGCGAGACGGCGGCCCGGAACCGTTCGGTCTGCGAGATCGCCCAGTTCGTCATGTAGCCGCCGTAGCTGCCCCCCATGATCGCCAGCCGATCCGGGTCGGCGATCCCCGCCGCGACGGCGGCATCCACCCCGGCCATCACGTCGCGGTAATCGCCGCCGCCGAGGTCGCCCCGGTTCGCCACGGCGAAGGCCGCGCCGTAGCTGTCGCTGCCGCGATAGTTAGGAGCAAGGACTGCGTACCCCAGCCGTGCGAGCCACTGGAGGGGAATGCCCTGTCGTAGGGTGTTCCGGGCGGCGGCGTGCGGCCCCCCATGGATGTAGACGATGAGGGGAAGGGGAGCATCCGCCGGTGCGCCGGGCGGGAGCACCAGCAGCCCTTCGATCTCGCTGCCCTCGCATTCCCAGGCGAAGGCGCGTTGAGGCCCCAGCTCCACCTCCCGCCACTCCGGGTTCAGATCGGTGAGCCGGACGGCATCAGGTGCGGGTCGATGGGGGAGCGGAACCTCTTCGTCCTTATCCTCAGATGTCTCGGGAATATCAGCATCATCGGGTTCTGCTCCCGGCGAATCACCAGAATCCTCCTGCTCTCCTCCGCCCTCTTCGTTCCCGTTGCCGTCCTCCTCCCTCCGGTCCAGGGCGTAGAGGTCGGGCCAGCGGCAGCCGTTCTCCCAGAGGAGATAGGCCGTCTCCCCCGCGTCCGACATGTCGAATCCGGAGCAGACCCCCTCCGTCTCCGTCATCGGTTCGATCTCCCCCGTCGGGAGGTGAAGGCGGAAAAGGCCGTTGTAGAGACCCTGCGCCGCGAGGAAGTAGAGGTCGTCCGGGGAGCGCCGGGGCCATGCGAACCCTTCGATCTCCCGGTCAAAATCCGGGAGGGGGCGCGAGATCTCCCCGCCCTCAACGGGTACGCTCCAGAGCTGCGTCTGGGAGTAGGAGACCTCCGGGTCCAGCGCGGCGAGGAAGGCGACCCGGCTTCCGTCCGGCGACCATTGCGGCGACCACTCCGCTCCGGGCCGTTCGGTGAGGGGGCGAGCCTCGCCGGTTTCCAGGTCGAGCAGCCAGAGATCGGCTTTGGCGTAATCGTTCGGGTCGCCGGTGCGGTTCGTGACGTAGATCGCCCGCTGTCCGTCCGGTGACACGTCGATGCTGATCCCGCCGGGGTCCCCGATCCAGATGCGCTTGTTCTCCCCCTCTTCCTCCACCTCGACGCGCCACACCCCGATCCGGCGGCGGTCCTCGTGCTCGACCACCGCGTCGTCCTTGAAGTTCTGCTTGTTGATGTGGTGCGCCTGGAGCGCCTTGGGCCGGGCCTCCTCCGTGAGATAGATCATGCCGGAGCCGTCCGGCAGCCAATCGTAATCCTTCACCCCCTCGCGGGCGTCGGTCAGGCAGCGGGCTTCCCCCCCGGCGGCGGGCAGGACCCAGAGCTGCGTTTTCGGCTCCTCGCCTTCGTCCAGCTCCGGCTCCGGGCGGGAGTAGTCGGGGCGGGCGGAGAGGAACGCGATCCAGGCCCCGTCGGGCGAGAAGGAGGGGGACTCCTCTCCCTCGTGGCTGTAGGTGATCTGGCGGAATTCCTCCCCATCGACGACGGCGAGCCAGAGGTGGGAGACGACCCGGCTCTCTTCCCAGTCGGCTTCCGACACGACGAAGACGCACGCCTCGCCGTCCGGCGACGCTGCGGGGGAGTCCGGGCGTTTTAAAGAAACGTATTCTTCCGCGTTGAAGGGACGTTTCGAGGGCACGAGCTTTTCTCTTTCCTTTTTACTGATAGGGTACGCAGAGGTCGGCACATCAAAGGGGAGTTCGCCCCCGTCAGCGCGTTAGGAATTCGATGGAGGGCCGCCCCAACCCTCCTGACTCGAACGCAAGGTGTTTAATGGAAGGTCCGGCGGCTCAATCCGCAATACCGGGCGAATGAATTCGCGGCAACAAATGCACGAAGTCCGCGTAGGCGGACTCTCCCTCCAGTTCTGCGATACCGTTCGATCCGGCTCTTTTGAAAAGCAGTAGGGTTGTATAGTCGCCGAAGGGCGACTTCGTGCATTTGTTGCCGCGAATTTATCGCCGGGCACCCCCATGCATCGACTTTGAAAGATACGACAATTCGATCACCATATTCAAAATTACCGATCCTTGCAGGAGCATTGAGGAAGCCGATGGAAGCGATTCAGGAGCGACTGCCCCGTACCATGGCTCTCATCCGGCAGGGGATGGAGGAGGGGCTGCACATCGGGGCGCAGGGGTACGTCTCCCTGAACGGGGAAGCGGTGGCGGATTTCGCCGTGGGTGAAGCGCGGCTCGGCGCTCCCATGACGACGGACACCCTCATGATCTGGATGTCCTCCACCAAGCCGGTCGCCGCCGTCGCTATCGCGCAACTCTGGGAGCGTCGCAAGCTGGAGCTGGATGACCGGGTCAGCCGCTTCGTCCCCGAATTCGGGCAGAAGGGCAAGGAGCCGATCACCCTGCGCCACCTCCTCACCCACACCGGGGGGTTCCGCGCCCCGGAAGCGACGTGGCGGATCGCTCCGTGGGACGAGATCATCCAGGCGATCTCTGAAGCTCCCCTAGAGCCGAACTGGATTCCGGGCCGGGACGCGGGGTACCACGTCGCGTCCAGCTGGTATCTCCTCGGGGAGATCGTGCGGAGGCTCGACGGTCGCTCGTTCGAGAGCTACGTGCGGGAGGAGATCTTTCTTCCCCTCGGCATGTGGGATTCGTGGGTCGGAATGCCCCCGGAGGAGCGCCGCGCGTACGGGGATCGGATCGGTATCATGCACGACACTTCCAACGGAGAGCCGGAGCCGCTCCCGTTCATGTCCTCCGAAGAGGCCCTCGCCGTCAGCCGTCCCGGCGGCAACGGGTTCGGCCCGATCCGCGAGCTGGGCCGCTTCTACGAGATGATGCTCGCGCGGGGGGAGTGCCAGGGCCATCGCATCCTCGCGCCGCAGACGGTGGAGGCGCTTACCGCTCTCCACCGCGTGGGGGTGATGGACCGCTCGTTCCGGCATGTTCTGGACTGGGGGCTGGGCTTCATCCTCAACTCCAATCCGTACGGCGTAGAGACCGTCCCTTACGGATACGGGCGTCACTGCTCCCTGCGAACGTTCGGACACAGCGGGCATCAATCCTCCTCCGCCTTCGCCGACCCGGAATACGGCTTGGCGGTGGCGCTGGTCTACAACGGGATGCCCGGCGAGCCGAAACACAATCGGCGGGTGCGGGAGATCAATTCCGCCATTTATGAAGATCTGGAGTTATCAAGTTAAAATGTTCCTGTCCAACCCGATTCCCCTCGTCATAAGTAGGAATGGAATCCACTTGTTTGATACGCTACGCGCTTATGAAACGGATTCATCACCCTGATCACTTTGCTATTGCCAATGAGTCATGAAGTGCCGGTGCGGTGGGAGTGAACTCCTCCGCTGCCCAGGGCCCGGCCCTCTGCCCTTCGGGCATTCACCCGCCTTCGTTCCACTTCAGCCCAGTGTCGGCCTTCGCCGACACCCCTGAAGCCAGACATAATATTGTGGCTCCATTCATTCTATTTGACAGAAGATACAGCTTCACTCCCCTTTCAAGGAGACAACCCGGTGCTTTCCAATGATCAGACCCTTGCCAAATTCATCGCCTCCTCGCCGGTCACTTCCATGGGGGATGTGATCAGCCTCATGGGGGTGATCGATAAGGCGCTGCCGGAGACGGACGGCCTGAAATGGTTCAACCTGCTGTACCTCCGCGTCACCGAAGCCGTTCAGAACCGGGTGTCGGCGGGGACGTGGGGAGACCCCGATTGGCTCCAGCGACTCGACATCCTTTTTGCCAAGCTCTATTTCGACGCTTATGTCACCGGGCAGCGCCGTCCCGCCGTCGCATCCAAGGCATGGGCGCCGCTCTTTGAAAATCGTCAGCGGAACGACATCGCCCGCCTCCAGTACGCGCTGGCCGGCATGAACGCTCATATCAATCATGACCTGTGCGTCGCGATCGTACAGACGTGCAAAGAAAAGCGGATCACGCCGATGCGTAAAAGCCCCCAGCATCAGGATTTCATTCGCGTGAACGACATCCTCGTCGAAGTGGAAGGCAAGGTCAAAGCCGATCTGCTCACCGGTCCCCTGAGGGATCTCGATAAAGACCTCGGCCAGTTGGACGACATCCTCGCCATGTGGAGCGTGCGTCACGCCCGAAACGCCGCCTGGACGCACGCACAGACGCTCTGGGAGTTGCAGGAGAGCACGTTCCTGCGGGAAAGCTTCCTCAGAACACTGGATCAATTCACGGGGTTTGCCGGACGAGGCCTGCTTCACCCCATCGCGTCATAGCGGCGCTGCTCCGATTCATGTAATCGAGGCGGTAGGAATCGATGAGGGTCGATTTCCTTCTCCTCTTTCATGAGCATATACTGTCTTTAACGGAAACAAAGCAGAGAGGACGGCATAGAGGGGAGTGCGCTCTCCTATTCGTTCAATAAATGATTAAGAGCCTCTCCGAAAAGTGTAGCGCCCGCGTCTCGCGGGCGTGCCGCCGGGACGGCGGCACTACGAGGGGCCGTCCGAACAACAGAGATACAGCCGAGGGAGTCCCAAGATTTCAGATTTTTCGGATAGACTCTTCGGATAGATTCTAAGGAAAGGATGTCCCGCGTTATGCCCGGTACCGCGCGCCCGCTTCTGGGATGCCACATGCCCACGAGCGGTGGCCTGGATAAAGGAATCGCCTCCGGACTCGCCATCGGATGCAACGTCGTGCAGATCTTCACCAAAAGCCCGCAGCAATGGGCCGCGAAGCCGCTGGACGACGCGCTGATCGACCGGTTCCATGCGGCGGCCCCGCAGCTCGCCGCCCCGGTGGTCGCTCACGACAGCTATCTTATCAACCTCTGCGCGGAAGACCCGGAGAAGCTGAAGAAATCGCGGGACGCCTTTCTGGACGAATTGGAGCGGTGCGAGGCGCTCGGCATCCGGTACCTCGTCACCCACATGGGCGCGACCGGGGAGCAGACCGAGGACTGTTCCATCGGAGTCTTCGCCGAGAGCCTGAATCTCATCCAAGAACAGACCGACGGGTTCAACGTGCAGGTCGCGCTGGAGACGACCGCCGGGCAGGGCAAGAGCCTCGGCTACCGGTTCGATCACTTCCCGAAAATCTTCAACTTGGTGGAGAAACCGGAGCGGCTCGTCGTCTGCTTCGATACCTGCCACGTCTTCGCCGCCGGATACGACCTCCGGGGCCAGGAAGGGTACCGCGCCGTCATGCAGGAGTTCGATGACGTGGTGGGGCTGGATCGCATCCGGGTCTTTCACGTCAACGATTCGAAGAAGGAGCTGGGGAGCCGCGTGGACCGGCACAATCATATCGGGGAGGGATTCATCGGCCCGGAGACGTTCCGCGTCCTCCTGACCGACGACCGGTTTCACGACCGCCCGAAGATCCTGGAGACGCCCGAATCGGAAACCATGCATCCGGTGAACCTGCGCCGGCTGTGGGAATTCGCCGGGATCCAGGGTTAAGGGAGTTTTGAGCGAGAGATGCGTTTGCCCCTGCCCGTCCTGCTGGCACTCCTTTCCGGTTTGTCCTTCTCTAACGGCGCCGCTACAGTCAAAGCCATGGATGCCTCTCCCCTAAAGATTTGGGATACCGCGCCGGATACGTGGGCCGCGACGGACGCTCTGGGCCGGAGCCTCCCCTCCCATGGGGAAGCCGGACCGCCGCGCCGGAAGAAGTTTGTGGGGATCTTCTACTTCTTGTGGCTGGGTGAACACGGCACTGACGGGCCGTACGACGTGTCGAAGATCCTAGCGAAGGACCCCAAGGCGATCACGGACCCGAATCACCCGCTCTGGGGGCCGATGCACGCCTTCCACCACTGGGGGGAGCCGCTGTTCGGTTACTACCTCTCCGATGACGAGTGGGTGATTCGCAAGCACGCGCAGATGCTCTCGGATGCCGGAGTGGATACGCTCATCTTCGATGTCACCAACGGCTCCACGTATCCTGAGATGTACCGGACTCTCTGCCGCGTCTTCACA
>JAHWJO010000027.1 GCA_019348365.1 Armatimonadota bacterium
GGGGTTCCCGCATATCGGATTCGGTTGCGGCGCGCAGGGTGACATTTCCCACTTTCCGTCCGGGTCGCGGGCGGTTGCCGTTATGGTGGAGGTGGGCATGAGGGAGCTTCAGGATCTCGCTCGGTTCCGTGATCGCGCCGATCAGGTTGACCATGTCGGACGCGCCGACGAGCGCGGTGGAGCCGAGGGGCCATCCCAGAACGGCCCGGAGATGGTTATCAAACTGGCTCGTCTCCGCGCCTTCGATGCTCCAGTGGCCGGAGTTATGCACGCGGGGAGCCATCTCGTTGGCGACAAGACGGCCTTCGTGCTCGAAGAACTCGATAGCGAGCACGCCGACGTAATCGAGAGCGTCCATCACCGCATGAGCGTGGCGCTCGGCCTGGTCCTGAAGCTCGGGCGTGAGGCCGGGGGCGGGAGCGAGGGAGAGCCGCAGGATGCCGTCCCGGTGGTGGTTCTCCACGAGGGGGTAGAAGGCCGTCTCCCCGTCGGGGCTCCGCACGGCGAGGACGGACAGCTCGCGCGTGAACGGCACGAATCCCTCGAGGATCAGCGGCACACCGCCCAGTGAGGCCCAGGCGGACTCCACGTCGCCCGGATCGCGCAGGACACGCTGGCCCTTGCCGTCGTAACCGAAGCGGCGGGTCTTCAGCACGGCGGGCAGCCCGATCTCCGCGACCGCTTCCTGTAGCTCCGGAAGCGTCACCACGGGAGCGAAGGGAGGGACCGGAATCCCGCACTCCCGAAAGAGGGATTTTTCGATCAGACGGTCCTGCGCGGTCTCCAGCGCCGCCGGGGGCGGGTAGACGGGGACGCGCTGCTCCAGGTAGCGGGCGGTGGAGACGGGGACGTTCTCGAATTCGTACGTGACGAGATCCAGCCCCTCGACGAAGCTTTCCAGGGCTTTCGGGTCCTCGTACGCCTCCGCCACACGCGGGGCGATCTGGCCCGCCGGGGCATCGGCGGAAGGGTCGAGGAAGCGGAACCGCAGGCCGAGCGGGAGTCCCGCCAGCGCGAGCATCCGGCCCAGTTGTCCCCCGCCCAGCACGCCGACGGTCACGATTCCTCCCTGGGATCGGGATGATCGAGGACGGCCCGGGTCTGCCGCTCCCGATATTGCTTCAGGGCATTCCGGATATCAGGATATTTGTTGGCGAGGATGGCGGCGGCCAGGAGCGCGGCGTTCACTGCACCGGCCCGCCCGATGGCGAGCGTGGCGACCGGAATCCCCGCCGGCATCTGCGCGATGGAGAGGAGCGAGTCCATGCCCTTAAGGGCTTTAGATTCGACGGGCACGCCGAGGACGGGGAGCGAGGTCTTGGCGGCGGCCATGCCGGGGAGGTGGGCCGCGCCCCCCGCCCCCGCGATGAGCAGTTCCAGTCCCCTTCCCTCCGCCGACCCGGCGTACTCGAAGAGGAGGTCCGGCGTACGGTGCGCCGACACCACGCGCACCTCGTGGGGGACGTTCAGCGTTTCCAGCGTTTGCACGGTATGGGCCATCGTCTCCCAGTCCGAACGGGAACCCATGATGACCCCGACGAGGGGATGTTCGGCCACTGCCCGCTCCCTTGTGGGTATGTCTGTATTCAGGATGATCCCAGGTAATCTATATCTGATGATCGGCTGCCGTTCACGAGTATTCTGGTTCAACCGGAGAGGTTCGTGCCACTCCGACTTGCAGAACCGACAGACCGAATTCTTGTCTCTGCCTCGGAAGGGGTCCCGGCGACTCAAGTCGCGGGCAACAGAAGCGCATAGTCGGCCTATGCCGACTTCAGGCCTGTCCTTATCTTTCTTGCTTCAAGCCGGTCATTAAGTCCCCGTGGGGGGACTTTGCGCCATTGTTGCCCGCGACTTGAGTCGCCGGGACCCCTTCGTCCGCCCACGCGATTCTCGATAACGCCTTTCACCCAGCCGTTGAGAACAGGGCATCCTCCCCGATGCCCAACGCCCAACGCTCGATGCCCAACCCTACAGGATCGAGCGGAAGTAGTCCACGCTGCGGCGGACCACCTCCCACTCCTCCGCGCTCACGGTTTCCGAATCCGCGCCCCGCTCCCAGGAGCTGGAATACGGCTCGTCCATCGGGCGGCCCTGCTCCCAGAGGATCCGGAGCGCGGGGATGAGCCGCCGCGCGTGTACGGGCGGATACTGTTCCCAACAGCCGTCGTCGAGGAGGGGGATGGTGCGGGTGGGCTGCGCCGCGCTCTCGATCCCCGGCAGCACCTCATGGCCGTTGCTGGAGACGATCTCCATGATGGCGGGGAAGTCGATCACGCCCGTCCCCGCCGTGCAGCGTACGAGCCGATACCCCTCCGGCGCGAAGTGGATCGTGTAATCCTTGAGGTGGACCTGTCGGATGAGTGGCCCCATCCGGCGCGCCGCCTCCACCGGGTCCTCGCCCATGGAGAGCGGGTTGCCCGTATCCAGCGTGATCCCGTACGCGGGGTGGTTGCCTACCATGTCGTAGAGGCGGAGGAGATCATCGGAGGTCGCGTCCTGATGGTTCTCCATCGCAACGACGAGGCCGAGGTCATGGGCGCAGGGCAGCACATCGCGGAGGCGTTCGGCGACGGCCCGCACCCGCTCCTCCCACGGCTCGCTCAATATGCGACGGTCCCCGCAGAGGATCGGGCTGAGAAGACAGCGCACGACCTTCGCGCCCACTTCCGCCGAGAGCCGGAGGTACGCCTTGAAGGTCTCGGCGTCGTCGTCCATCAGAATGCGGAAGTCGGAGACGACGCGCAGGCTCCGCTCCTCCAGGGCTTCTTTGAGTGCCCCGGTGGACAGGATTTCCGTGGCGGCTTTGGGCACGTGCGCGAGGGACTTGATCGTGGCCCACTGGCGGTTGAGCGCGTCCTGCGTATGGGGAGAGGGCAGCATCAACTCGACTCCGTCCAGTCCCAACTCGACCGCCGCGTCCAGAAAACCGAGGGTGTTCAGGGGACGGGCGGTTAATTCACCGGATTTGGTCGGGAGGTACCCCATGACATGGGGCAGGGAGTAGGCCGTCAGGGCGAGGGGCAGCGTGCCGGTGCGGGACATAAAGGACTCTCCTCAGGAGCCGGAATATGCTGAAATGGAAGAAATAAATCAATCGTTACGAAGCAAAGGGAGGGGATCAAAATGATCCTCTCCCTCTTTGTGGGCTACCAACGGTGGAGCGAACTTATGCCGTGGTGGATTCGGATTGAGCCTTTTCCTTGGCGGCGTTCACTTTGGCTTCCAATTCCCCGGACTCCAGCATCTCCATCACGATGCTCGATCCGCCGACGAACTCCCCCCCGATGAATATCTGCGGGATGGTGGGCCAATCCGAATAGAGCTTGACCCCTTCCCAGGCTTCGGGGTCCATCAGTACGTTCACATGGCCTACCGGCACCCCCAGGGACTGAAAGCACTGGGCCGCGCGCTGGGAGTACCCGCACATCGGGAATTCCGGCGTTCCCTTCATGTAGATCATCACCGGCTGGGAGTTCACTTCCCGGTCAAAGCGTTCCTTCAGTTCTTCAGGCAGTTCCGCCATCGATTATCTCCTTTATGTTCCAATAGGTGTCAGGCAATGTGGTAACCGGCGCGTTCCGCAGCGGCGGGTGTCAGTGTCTTCAGGTGAAGCGCGTGAAGATCGCCTTCGATGATCTCCTGCATGGCGCGATGCACCATCCGGTGCTGCTCCACGGCGCTTTTTCCTTCAAATTCAGGGCAGATCACCACCGCATTGAAGTGATCACCCGTCCCTTTCGTATCCTCGATGTAGGCGACAGAATCGGGCAAGCCGTTCTCGATGGCCTGTTTCAATTGCTGAGGGGTGTACGCCATGGGTCCTCCTGCGGAGTGGATGGGGATGCAGCCGCTTCACCAGCCTACAGAACATCAAGGCCGATTGCATGGCCTCTGATCTCCTGAAAGCGTGCTTCTCCCTCGATTCTTCCCTCCCTATTGTACCGACACCGGGCTCTACTGCCAAGGGACGGTCATCCAAGGCCTCTCCTCTTCGGAAGAGGATCGTGGGAAAACGAGTGAAAGGCAGGCGGGAGGCACGGAGGAAAAAAATACGGCATCCTCTACCAGGAGAGGATGCCGTAAAGGATGATGCCGGTTTCACATGACCGCTTTACATGGAATGAGAGGGGGAAGCGGTCGGCCCACCGAGCGAATCCATCGCGCCCTGAGCCTGATCCTGAAGGCCCTGCACCGTCTCATCGATCCGCTCCCGGGTATTCTGTCCGGCTTTCCCCGCGTAGTACGCCGTCGCGACGGAAGCCGCCGCCCCCACCGCGAACATGCCTAAAATCACTTTCGCGCCGATACTGAGTATCTTTCCGATCATTTTTATCTCCAATCCGGTCTTCAAGGATGAGTCTGAGTTCTTTCTACCCAGGGGAGACCTAGTGCTAACCGGACCGAAGGAAAAAATGACCATGAAAGGCTCATTGAAGCGGGATCAGCGCATCCCCAGCGCCACCATGACGGATCGCTGCGCGGCATCGATCCAGGGGGTGGGGAAGATCCCGAGCAGGATAATACCCGCAATAGAGACCGCCAGCGTGACCCCCACCGGAACGTAAGCCGGGAGCGCCCTTCCCTCTTCCTCCGGCGGGTTCATGAACATCCGCACCAGGATACCGAGGTAGTAATAGACGGAGACGACGCTGTTGAGGACGGCGATCACCACGAGCCAGACCAGATCCTCGCGGATGGCGGCGCGGAAGAGGTAGAACTTCGCCATGAACCCGGCGGTGGGCGGCAGCCCCGCCAGCGACATCATCAGCACGACCATCGCGAACCCGAGGAGGGGATAGCGGTAGCCCAGCCCGGCGAAGTCGTAGAGGGTGAGGTTCGGCTCGCCCTTGTGCCCGAGGTAGATCACGACCGCAAACACGCCCATGGTCATCAGGGTGTAGGCCGCAAGGTAGAAGACCATCGCGCTGGCGGCCTCGCTCGTTCCGGCGGTGATGCCGATCAGGAGATAACCGGCGTGGGCGATGCTGGAATAGGCCAGAAGCCGCTTGATGTTCGTCTGGGTCACGGCCACCAGGTTGCCCAGGCTCATCGTGAGGATCGCAAGCCAGTAGAGGGCCGGCGCCCATTGATCGTGGACCGGGTGGAGCGCGGACATGAAGACTCGCGCGAACGCCGCGAATGCCGCCACCTTCACGCCCGCCGCCATGAAGGCCGTGATGCTGGTGGGAGCGCCTTCATACACGTCGGGGGTCCAGAGGTGGAACGGGAACGCGGCCACCTTGAAGCCGAAGCCGACCACGAGCATGGCGATCCCGGCGTACAGTATCTTGTCCCCTGCCGGGGGATTGTTGGTCAGGAAGCGGCTGATCCCGTCGAGGTCGGTGTGGCCGGTGGCGGCGTAGACCAGCGCGATGCCGTAGAGGAGGAAGGAGGTTGCGAACGACCCGATGAGCAGGTACTTCAACCCCGCCTCGTTGGAGGCGACCCGGTACCGCTGGAAGGCGGCGAGAATGTAGACGCCGATGGACATGGTCTCCAGGCTGACGAAGATCATGATCAGGTCGGCGGCGGCGGCCATGAACAGCATGCCCACGGTGGCGAGGAGCGTGAGGCAGTAGTACTCGCCCAGATCCACCTCTTCCCGCTTGATGTAGGGGCCGGACATCAGGATCGTCATCCCGGCGGCGATGAGGATGGTGTAGGCGATGGAGAGCCGGAAATTATCCACGATGATCATATCGTAGAAGTGAAATCCGGTGTCGCCCCACAGTTGCGCGGTGTACCACCCGGCCAGCGCGATGAACGCGAGGCTGAAGTACTGTAAATAGTGATGGCGCTCGCGGGTCAGGAAGAGGTCCAGCACCAGGATGAAGAGCGCGCCCAGCACCAGGATGATCTCGGGAGCGATGGCCTGGAACGAGGACGAGGGGAGGTTGATCATTCTCTCGATGGCCTCCATGGCCGGGGATGATCCCCTGTGGAGTGGTTCGGGGCCGGCGAGTCCCGCCCCGGTGATAAGATTCCGATGGATGGATCTACTATCAAACTATATTGAACGACTCCGCATGGGGTGTCAATGGAAGCGCATGACGCGCAGCCTCTCCGTCTGCCCCCTGACGAGCGGCGGGAAACCCTCCCCTGTTCGGCAGAGGCTCCGTAATCCCTTTTTCGGCTGCCGATAGCGTCTCAAGTAGATCACCTGCCGCACATTTTGAGTGGGGTGAAAGGCCGGCATCTCCCGCTTCACTCGCATCCTTGAGGGGACGGCTCTTTATCGAGAAAAGGACTTCCGGTTCTCATCCCTCGCGTTGATATTCGGCGGTGATGACGGATTTCATGCCGCCCCGGACGTTGAAATCCCCGATGACCCGGCAGCGGATGGGGTCCAGCGCCTTCACCAGGTCGTTCAGGATGAGATTCGTCAGGTCTTCAAAGAACGCGCCTTCGTTCCGGTAGCTCCAGAGGTAGAGCTTGAGCGATTTCATCTCGATGCACCTCTGATCGGGGACGTAATGAATGTGAATCGTGGCAAAGTCCGGCTGGCCGGTTTTCGGGCAGAGAGAGGTGAATTCCGGGCTCTCGATCTCAATCGTGTATTCCCTGCCGGGATGCGGGTTGGGAAACGTCTCCAGGTCTTTCGAGGGCTGGGTCGGCATGAGAGGATTCCTTTCCAGGGTATCCATGGAAGTGGACGGGAAGCTGCTGTTCGGTCCGGAATTCGCCCGTCGGTTTTATGGGCCGATATTTTCCGGACGAACGGGGGAGTCGGATTCGGAGGCACGGAGATCCGGCACGCGCGGGGGGGTCCGGCGGCATCGGTCCAGGTAGCTGAACAGGACTCGCTCCAGGGAGCGGCTGACCCAGCGGGTCGCGAAGAATTCCTTATGGGACAGCGGGGGCACCAGGATGGTGTACAGGCCCATGCGGTTGCCGCCCAGCACGTCCGTGAAGATCTGATCCCCCACGATGGCGGTGCGCTCCGGCGGGGTCCCCATCTTCGCCAGCGCGAGGCGGAACCCTTTGCGCCGGGGCTTCCTCACCCCGAGGACGTACCCCACCCCGCACGGTTCGCAAAGCGACTTCAGCCGCGCGACCCGGTGCGTGTTCGAGACGACGCACGTTTTGATCCCCACGTCATGCACCGCGCAGAGCCACTCCGACACCTCCGGCGAGAAGTCCGTCGAGTAGTACTCCGCGAGGGTGTTGTCCAGGTCGAGCATGAGCCCCTGGATGCCCAGCGCCTCCAATCGCTCCGGAGTCACCTCAAAGAGTCCGTGAGCGAACCACCGGGGGATCAGGAATTCGACCGGGGTCAGCGGCGGGGCGGGCGGTGCGATAGAAACGTCAGCCATGGGGTCAGGAAGACTCGCTCGACATCCGGCGGACCTTCTGGCGCGCCTCGTTGTGTTCTTTCAGCGTACGGGTGAAGATGTGTGAGCCGTCGGGCCGGGCGACGTAATAGAGGGCCTTTGTGTCTTCGGGTTTCAACGCGGCTTTGATCGCTTGCAGGCCGGGGCTGCTGATCGGTCCCGGCGGCAACCCGTCGATCTTGTAGGTGTTGTACGGAGAGGCCACTTCCAGGTCCCGGTAGAGCAGGCGGCGTTTCGGCGCGGCGAGGGCGTACTGCACCGTCGCATCGATCTGGAGGCGCATCCCATTCTCCAGCCGGTTCATGATGACCCCGGCAATTTTGGACTGCTCGTCCTTTTTCAGGGCTTCCCGCTCGACCATGGAGGCGATGATGACGATCTCCCGCATGGAACGGCCCTGGGCCTTTGCCCGCGCGAAATCCTCTTTCAGGGGCTGAGCCACCTTCTTATCGAACGTTTTCAGCATCTCCACGATGATCTTGCGTTCGGTGGATTTGAGGGGCATTTTATACGTGTCCGGGAAGAGGTATCCCTCCAGGTTCTGCGGGGGTTCAAAGGAGACCTGATCCCGGAAGCTCTTGCCGCCGGCCCGTGCGATCCGCTCGAACCGCCGCGCGTCCACGAGCCCGCTGTCGTCGAGGGTTTCGGCGATCTGCTTCAGGGTGTACCCTTCTGGAATCGTCACCCATTTCGCCAGCCCTTCCCCCCGTGAGAGGAGGTGGATGATCTGCACCAGGCTCATGTTCGGGGCAACACGGTAATCGCCCGCCTGCATGCTGCCGGCTTCGTCCAGAATCCTCGCCATGACGAGGAAAGCGGTCTCGCTGCGGATGACTCCCTTTTGCTTCAGCTTTTCGGCGATGTCCCGCGCGGTGGCCTTGTTCGGGATCTCGACCTTCACCCTCTCCGTGGAGGGTCCGGCGGGGAGGAAGGCCCAGGCGATTCCCCCGATGGCGCCGATCACCGCCAGGCAGAGGACGAGGAGGAACAGGCGAAATCCGATGCCATGGGATGGCTTTTTGGGACGGGCTTTAGGTTTCTTTTCCGAAGGCTTCTTGGGCATAGAGCATCATTTCGTGAAAAAAGGGTAGAGAATTTTCCTCTCCATTATATCAGAACGGCGGTGGCAGGGTCTTCGATCAAGAGTGAGGGCGCAACTCCCTGACTCCCCAATTTCTCAACTCCCCAATCTCTCGTTATTCGCCGCTCAGTCGCTCCAGCAGGGAAAGCTCTTCCATCGCCTCGAAATGGGCGATCTGCTTGAAGGCGCGATATCGGGCCGCGACTTCCTGAGGGGTGAGCGACTTCATACGATTCTGGCTGAAGTCCTCCACGTCGAAGGATGCCATGACGCTGCCGTAGATCACCGCGCGCCGGAGATTATTATCGCTGGGATCCTGCGTGTGCGCGACGTACCCCATGAAACCGCCCGCGAAACTGTCCCCGGCCCCGGTGGGATCCCGGACCTCTTCCAGCGGGTAGCTGGGCGCGGAGAAGTGCAGCCCCGGGCCGAACATGACCGCCCCATGCTCGCCTTTTTTGATGATGACGAACTCCGGGCCCATCTCCCGGATCTGCTGCGCCGCCTTCACCAGGCTGAACGTTCCGCACAACTGCCGGGCCTCGCCGTCGTTGATGACCGCGACGTTCACCCGTCCGAGCACTTTGATCAGCTCGTCCCTCTTGCTCTCGATCCAGAAGTTCATCGTGTCGCACATCACCAGGCGAGGGTTGCGGATCTGGTCGAGCACCTGGAGCTGGAGAGTCGGATCAATGTTCGCGAGCAGCACGAAATCGGCATCGCGGTAATGATCCGGCAATTCGGGTCGGAAGTCCTGGAACACTCCCAATTGCGTGTCGAGAGAGTGGGCCTGGTTCACGTCGAAATCGTAGAAGCCGCTCCACCGGAAGGTGGGGCCGGGGACCTGCTGGAGTCCGGCGAGGTCGATGTTGCGCGAGCGGAAAAAGTCGATATGCTCCCGGGGGAAATCGTCCCCCACGACGGCCACCATCTGGACGGGAGTGAAGAAGCTCGCGGCGGTGGAGGCGTAGCTGGCAGCGCCGCCCAGAACGCCGTTGACCTCCCCCAGAGGGGTTTTAACGTCGTCGATGCCGACGGAGCCGACGATGAGGAGCGAAGAAGAATTCGAATCGGGCAATGCGGTTCTCCAGGGGGACAGGATGTCCGTCTTTAATCAGGTACGAGGAGTAAGAGTTCGATATAAGGAAGCGAAGCGCTTCCGCTCACTCTTCACGAAAGCGCCGCCGTTCCATGGCGGAAACATGCCATCGGTTCCGGCGGCTCTACCCCTTCTTGCTCCTGAGGACCATCAGGGCGAAGCGGGGGAGCAGGGCGACCTTCTTGTACTTGCTAGGATTGGTGATCAGCCGGTAGAGCCACTCGATCCACAGCTTTTGATAGAGGACCGGCGCGCGTTTCACCTGCCCGCTGTGGCAATCGAAGCTGCCCCCGACACCCATTGAGATCGGGACGTTAAGACGCTCCATCCGCGCCCGGATCCATTTCTCCTGCCGGGGGATTCCCATCGCCACGAAGAGCAGGTGGGGCTGGAGAGAAAGGATCTCCCCTTCGATCTTTTCCGTGTCGCCGGGTTCCAGAAAGCCATGGTGAAGCCCGGTCACTTTAAAGCCGGGATACCGGGCTTCCAGCCTGCGGGCGGCCTCTTCCGCCACGCCGGGGGCGGCACCGAGGAAGTAGGCGGTCCAGCCATGCTCGGCTCCGAGGCGGCACAACGCCTCCATCAGATCGACGCCCGTGACCCGTTCCGGGACGGGAGATCCGCTGCGCCGCGCGGCCCAGACGACCCCTGTGCTGTCCGGCACCACGAGGTCCGACGCGTTGATGAGATCCTTCAGCTCCTCGTCTTCCGCCGCCATCACGAGCATCGAGGAATCCGCCGTGACGATCTGGCGGGGGCGGCCCTCCTCCATGTAACGCTGCGCGATCTCCAACGCATCCGCCATAGAAACTCGGTGGATACGGCAGCCCAGGAGGGTCACATCGGGGATCGAAGCCGGATTTCGGGTCATAGGTTTTGTGTTTTGGATTGAAGTCACACCGCACTCCCTCTGCTGATGCCGAACCTGTCATCGGACGATCCGATTGTATCGCATGAGGCGGCAGGGAGTAAATGTCCGGCGCACTCCCGATTGTTCATCGTCTTCGTTTGGGATGAGTTCCCGGCGAGTAAAATCGCGGCTGGAGAGGCACGAAGTCGCCTTCCGGCGACTCCACCCCCGGCCCTGACCTCTTTCGTCCTCTTAAAAGGGCTGGAACGAGAGTCCGCGAAGGCGGACTTCGTGCCCCTTCAGGCGCGATTTCATCCGCCGGCCCCTCCCGCATTTCACATCAAACGCTTATACCGAGCGGATCAGGTGCCCTCTTCCCAGGAGGTGAGGTACTTCTCCTGCTCTGGGGTGAGCGTGTCGATCTCCACACCCATGGATTGCAGCTTCAGCCGGGCGATGTTCTGGTCGATGTCACGCGGGACGGTGTACACCTTCTTGTCCAGGTCCCGGGCGTTCTTGTGCATGTACTCCGCGCACAACGCCTGGTTCGCGAACGACATGTCCATCACCGATGCCGGATGCCCTTCCGCCGACGCGAGGTTGATGAGTCGCCCTTCTCCGAGGACGTAGACGCAGCGCCCGTCACCGAAACGGAACTCCTCCACGAACTCGCGGACGAACCGCCGCTCCGGCGCGCGTTCCGCGAGGGCGGGAAGGTCGATCTCGACGTTGAAGTGGCCGGAGTTGGAGATGATCGCGCCGTTCTTCATCTTCTCGAAGTGCTCGCCCCGGAGGACGCTCGTGTCGCCGGTGACGGTGCAGAAGAAATCGCCGATCTCGGCGGCGCGGTCCATCGGCATGACCATGTAGCCGTCCATCACTGCTTCGAGGGCGCGGAGCGGGTCCACTTCCGTCACGACGACGTGGGCGCCCATGCCTTTCGCCCGGAGCGCGAGGCCCTTGCCGCACCAGCCGTACCCCGCGATGACGAACGTGCTCCCCGCCAGCAGCCGGTTCGTGGCGCGGAGGATTCCGTCGATGGTGGACTGTCCCGTGCCGTACCGGTTATCGAAGAAGTGCTTGGTGTCCGCATCGTTCACGGCGATGATGGGGTATTTCAGGACGCCGTCGGCTTCCATGGCCCGGAGGCGGATGACGCCGGTCGTCGTCTCTTCGGTCCCGCCGATGATCTCCTCCAGAAGCTCCGTGCGGTCCTTGTGGATGATCCCGACGGTGTCTGCGCCGTCGTCCATGGTCATGTGGGGGCGCAGATCGAGGGCCTGCTGGATGTGCCGGTAATAGGTGTCGTTGTCCTCGCCCTTGATGGCGTAGACGGGGATGCCGTAATCCTTCACGAGGGAAGCGGCCACGTCGTCCTGCGTGGAGAGCGGGTTGGACGCGCAGAGGTTGACCTGAGCGCCCCCGTCCCGCAGGGTGATCATCAGGTTGGCCGTCTCGCTGGTGACATGAAGGCATGCCGTCAGTCTCACGCCCTCCAGCGGCTTCTCTTTCTCGAAACGCTCCCGAATCAACCGGAGTACGGGCATCTCCGCCCCGGCCCATTCGATCCGGAGCCTGCCTTTCTCGGCGAGCCCCAGGTCCTGAATGTCGTAATCCACGAAGGCCTCCTTTATGTATGACGGGTAACGAAAACGCCGGCGAGAGAACACCGTCATGCAGTATGAAGGAGGAGGAAGGTATATTCAAAAATTGTGTCGGTGTGGAGGCCCTTTCCTGCCTGCGCCGACTCCCCTGCTCCTCACTTCTGACGTCTTAGCCGGGAATGGAACCTGTGAAGGCAGGTTTCGTGCCCCTCCAGCCGCGATTCAAATCACCGGGCCGAGGGTATAAAGTGACTCTGATGGAGGCGAGGGGACACGTTGATTCGATGGGCGGGCAATCGCTACCATGAGTTCACCTCGTGAGGTTTGTCGCTTGACGGATCACGAATCGTCGAATCTATTACAATCTGACGGGTTGCCAAATATATTACAATAAGGTACGGGAGGAACCCCACTGCCCGGCTCTCCTTCGGGGTTCCCGAGTCCGCCTGTGCCAGGGAGATCAGCCTTCACCATGTCATCGGATCATCGTCAGGTAGTCCTGCTGAAAAGCCAGCATACCCTCAACCGATTTTATACCCTGGCTCCGCCGGAGCGGGGTTGGAAGAACGCGGAAGAGATCGACGACTTTCCCCCGGACGTTCTTCTGGGCATCGCTTATCCCTGCCTGGAAGACGGCCTCAACGACTTCGCCGTCATCCGCTCCACGTTCGAGACCCTCGACAGCTTCCCGGACGATCAGGAGCTCCGCGACGACCTGATGGTGATGGTCTTTGAGGCGCGCGATACCCTTCATCGCCGCCTGTCGGAGCTGCGAGACCGCCTGGAGTCCCGCCAGGCGCACTTCCTCGGCACCGACCTGAACGAATTCAAGGATTACGCCGTCACCCTCGCCACCAAAGGCAACATCCGCCGTACGCTCGACAATATGATGAAGCTCGACGTGTACGAGAGCGTCGCCCTGAAGGAAGCGGAAGAGTCCGGCACGACTCCGGACAGTATGTATTACTACGAATTCCTGCCCGAGAACACGCTGGACAAGACCCGCGATCTCCCGCCCCTGGAGTTCGTCGTGCGGCTCTTCAATGACGTGTTGACTTCGGCGGAAGACGAAAACAGCTACCAGAGCAAGTACCACTTCGATAAATATGTTTTCCAGAAGTTCATCGCGCTGATGTTCATCAACTACGCGACGACCGACCCGATCTTCTATGGAACGAATAAGGCGGACTACGGCGTGTCGGCGGGGAAGGACATGAGCGAAACGCCGCTCTACATCGCCGTGGGGGAAGCCCTGCGGGAGATCGAGCGGCAGCTGGCCGAAGACCCGAACCGGCCCGAAGAAGAGATCACGAAGGCCACGATGCACACCCACCCGACGTTCGGGCACGAAATGATGGAGGGCGCTGCCGGCGAGGAAGAGTCCCCGTCCCCCTGGGATGAGCTGGACCTGACTCCCCAGGGGAGTACGGAAGAGGTCCTCTCCGAGCCTGCCGCCGCCTTCGAGGCGCCGCCGTTCGACCTCTCGACGCAGCCGTCGCCCGCCGACTCCCCGGCGCAGGAGGGGCCATACCCCCCGCTCGGACCGGGCGTGGGTCCCACCGCGCCTCCCGCCGGTTCCGGCGCGGGAACCACCCGGCCTCCGGCCCCCCCGCCGACCGCCGTTGGCGCGTCCGGCGGCACCCCGGACGGGCGAACCCTTCATCTGCCCAACGCCTCCGTGACCCATCAGCGGCTGATGGTCCCCCTCAATTCCATCACCATGGCGGTCCAGCTGCTGAAGAATTCCAGCGATCCCATGGCTTCGGCGTATGCCCAGATGCTCCAGACCAGCGCGGATGCCCTCCAGGCCGCCCTGAAGGAGTGGGGCATCCTGGAAGAATGAAGAATAGGGCGTAGGGCGTAGGGTGTAGCGCCCTCACCCCCGCGCTTCGCGCTGGCCCTGTTAGGCGCAGTCTATGAGTCGTGGTCTTGGGTCTGTGAGTCGCCCTCACCCCCGCGCTCCGCGCTGGCCCTCTCCCAGCATGGGGAGAGGGGATCTGAACGTACAACTTTATGGGTGGGCCGCACTCTTTCTGGGAGTGTGGGGAGGTCGTCAATTCCTTTGGCTCAGATTGATCTCAATCGGTACTATAATGGCTGTCTACCACTGGAATCCGAAACCGGAACGTCCCTTTGAGAATCCCTCTCCCAGCATTGGGAGAGGGCCAGCGCGGAGCGCGGGGGTGAGGGCGCTACACCCGACACCCTACGCCCTACTCCCTAATTACTCCCTTTGACAAATAATGAATTCTCCAACCCTTCAGGTGACCGTTCTCCTCTTCGCCTACCTTCGAGAAGCTGCGGGGGTGGATCAGGTGTCGCTGCAACTGCCGGAGGGATCTCGCCTCTCCGATGTGTGGCCGCAACTCGTCCGCCGCTACCCCCGGTTTGAAGGCATGGGCCATTCTCTCGCCTGGGCGGTCAACCACACGTACGCCCGACCGGATCAGCCGCTCCGGAACGGCGATCTGGTCGCGGCGCTCCCCCCTGTCAGCGGCGGCGCGTACCCCTGCCCCGGAGAGGAGCGTCCCCTCGATGGTTGAGATTGTTGATCGCCCCATTGAGCTCGACCCGTTGATCGAGTGGGCGCGCCAGGACTCCGACGGCGCGGTGGTGACGTTTCTGGGAACGGTGCGGGATTTTGCGGAGGGACGCGCAGTGGTCGGGATGGAGTACTCCTGCTACACCGAGCTCGCCCTGAAGGAGCTGCAAGCTCTGGAAGCGGAGGTATCCCGGCGCTGGCCGGTGGGGCGGATCGCCCTCGTCCACCGGGTCGGCCCGATGACCCTGGGAGAGGTCAGCGTTGCCATTGTCGTTGCCTCCCCGCACCGCGCGGAAGCGTTCGATGCATGCCGGTACGCCATCGACACCCTCAAGCAGACGGTCCCGATCTGGAAGAAAGAACATTTCCAGGAGGAGCCGTCGGCTTGGGTACGCGGGGTCGCCGGAAAGCCGGTACAGGACATCTCCGGCGAGCAGGATTAACATCCATTGTTTCATCTCAAGGATAAAGGGAGAGCGATTTGAGCGATACGGACGCGGGAGAATCGGAGCGGATCCGGCCGGCCGGCACGATCCAGTGGGGGCGTGTGGCGGCGTATGCGGTCCTGACCGTCATAACGCTCTACCTGCTGTCCCGACTCAAGCAGATCTTTCTCCTTTTCTACCTCGCCCTTCTGATCGGCTTTGCGATTAATTCGTTCGTCCTCTGGCTGGAGCGCCGTCGCGTCCCCCGTTCCATGGCCGTGATCGGCCTCGTCCTGGTGTTCATCGCAGCCCTGGTCGCCATCGGGTTCTGGATCGTCCCGCCCGCCATCGCCCAGGCGCAAAAGCTGCTGGACGATTACCCCCTGTTGTATCAACGCGCCCAAAACTGGATCAACGGCGTTCTCGCGCGCTATCCGGAGCTGAGGCAGCAGATCGAGCAGGAGGGCGGGACTTCCCTCCAAAACCTGACCCCGCGCGCCGGGGGCATCGTGCGGCAGATCGGTTCGTTTGCCGTAAGCTTCGGAACGCTGATCTTCAGCGCGTTCATCCTGTTTTTCCTCGTCGTCTTCGCGCTCATCGATCCCCAGCCGATGGCTCGCTCCCTGTTCGACCTCACTCCCACCCGGCTTCACGACCGGATCGAGCGGACCCTGCGGCAGGTACAGGATAAAGTCGTCGCCTGGGTGGGCGGAACGCTGATCCTGATGGCGATTGTCGGATCCCTCGTTTACGCGGGCTTGCTCGTCATCAACGTGCCGAACGCTCTGCTCTTCGGGATCATCGCGGCCATCGGGGAGGGGATCCCCACCCTCGGACCCATCCTGAGCGCCATCCCTCCCATCATCGTGCTGCTGCTCACCGACCCGATGAAGGCGCTCTGGGTCGCCCTCCTGTTCGTCGTCGTCCAGCAGTTGGAGAACAACCTGATCGTCCCCACCGTCATGGGCAATCGGCTGGAAGTCCACCCGTGGGGATTGATCTTCATGATGCTGGTGATGGGGGAGCTGTTCGGCCTCATCGGGATCTTCCTCGCGACCCCGACGACGGCGATCCTCGGGGTGGTTTATCAGGAGTTGATCCCGAAACCCGGCAAGCGGGACACCGTGCCGGCCACCTACCGGGTGGCCCGCGTGGTGGGCGGCATCGAGGGCGATTTCAACGACACCTGTTAGCTCCCGGCATTCCTTCTCGTGTTTCTTCGCTTTCCCCCTTCCGACCGCCCATTTCCAGCGAGGAAAGGGGGTCATGCAACGATTTCCTCCCATTTCCGTCAAATGGTTTGTAACGGCGGGGACTCATGCGATCCCGCCTCTCTTTGATCGCCCCTATTGAACGATATCTGCACTTGCTACCGGAGGTATTTATGCACAAGTTCACTCGATCCTGGACGGGACCGCTCCTTCTGGGAGTGACTCTCTCCCTCTCCGCTCCACTGGCGCTGGCTCAAGCGAAATCCGCGCCTCAGGGGAAACCGGGAATGGCTCCCCCCGTCCGAGGGCAGCGGATGGAAGACCGGCTGAATTTGACCGCCGCCCAGAAGCAGAAGCTCCAGGCGCTTCGCCAGAAGAACCGCCAGCAGATGCAGGCCCTCCGGACTGCCAATCTCACCCCGGAACAGCGCCGCACGCGGATGCAGGCATTGCGCGAATCGCAGAGAAATCAGTTCCTCTCCATCCTGACCCCGGCCCAGCAGGCCCGGATGAAGGCGATGCAGGCCGAAGGGCGCGCAAGATTCGAGGGCGAGCGGGGTGCGGATCGAGGCCGACGGCAGGCGATGATGCTCCAGCGGATGAAGGAGCAGCTCAACCTGACTCTGGCCCAGGAGAATAAGATCAAGGCCATCATGAAATCCGCCGAGGCGCAGGAGAAGCAGCTTCGCGCTAAAAGGAAACCGACGGAAGAGCCGACCCCGGAACAGCGGACGCAGATGCGAACCCTGCGGCAGAACACGATGGCGCAGATTCAGAACGTCCTGACCGATACCCAGCGCCAGAAGGCCCGCCAGATGATGGGTGAGCGCGGACCGGGATTCGGAGGGCGAGGACCGGGCGAAAGGCGAGGGCCGGGTGTAGGCCGGAGAGCCGGCGCGAGGCCGTAATCGCCCTTTCCAGACATGACCTGAGAATCATAAAGGCCGGGGCTTTGCTCCTCGGCCTTTTCTTTATGAGGAAGAGTGGTGTTCCGACAGAGGCGCCGGCGGTGGGTACGCCGCGTGGAGGGGCGCGAAGTCG
>JAHWJO010000319.1 GCA_019348365.1 Armatimonadota bacterium
CGACAAGATCGCCGGAGCGCTCACCCGCGCCCTCACCGCGATGCTGCATTCGAGGATCGAGTACCCGAAGGTCATCACCACCACGGAAGCCCGGAAAGCCCTGAAGTATGACTCTCTCGATACGAAGCCAGATACGAGCGCCGGAATTGAACCGGCGGCGATTGAGGAGCCTGACCCGGCGGCTGCTGCGGGCGGAGCGGCGTCCTGACACCCTGGAGATCAGCCTCCTCCTCTGCGACGACGCGACGATCCGGGCGCTGAACCGGGAGTATCGAGGGAAAGACCGACCGACGGACGTGCTCTCGTTTCCCCAGGAAGAAGGCCCCGCGATGCCGCTCGGGTGGGCGGAGGAGGAGATTCCGCACGTCCTCGGCGATGTCGTGCTCTCGGTGGAGACGGCCCGCAGGCAGGCGGAGGAGCATGGGGGGGCGCTTCAGGAGGAGGCGGAAGCTCTGCTCGCCCACGGAATCTTTCATCTGCTGGGCTACGACCATGAGACCCCGGAGAAACGCGCGGCCATGCGCGCGCGGGAAAACGAATTGCTCGGGGAGAAGAGCGTCTGGATGCGAGGGCGGGCGGGAGAGGAAGTCGAAGCGGATCATGCGGATGCCGGGAACGATCTGGGTGAGCCGCGTGAAGAGGAGGCGCGGTGAAATCCAAGAACAGCCTGGCCGCCCTCGGGCACGCCATCGACGGGATTCTCCACGCCTACCGCACCCAGCGGCACGTCCGGTTCCACTTCTGGATGGTGATCCTCATCCTGATCGCCGCGCGGGTGATGAACTTCGACCGGAGCAAGATGGTGCTGCTCTTCTTCGCCATCTCCATCGTGCTCATCTGCGAGATGTTCAACACGGCCCTGGAAGCCGCCGTCGATCTCTTTACGGATAAGTACCACCCCCTGGCGAAGCACGCGAAAGACATCGCCGCCGGGGCCGTGCTCGTCGCCGCTCTCAACGCGATCGTCATCGGCGGGTTCCTCTTCATCGACGAGCAGAGGATGAAGCAGACCTTTGAAACGATGCTGACCCCCCTTGCGGATCAGGCGAGGGAGCATCCTCTCGTTCCGGATCTGCTCCTGACCATGACGATGACGGTGACGATCATCCTGATGATCGTCATGATGTGGAAAGTACGGGGGAGGAAGGGCACCTTTCTTCAGGGAGGGGTGGTGAGCGGTCATGCCGCGCTCGCGTTCTTTCTCGCCAGCGTGGTCTGGTTTATCACGGCCAGCCTTTCCGCGACGGTCATCTCGTTGTTTTTGGCGCTTCTGGTCTCGCAAAGCCGGATCGAAGGCCGGATCCATACGTTCCAGGAGACCGTTTTCGGCGCCCTGCTGGGCATCCTGGCGACGTTGTTGATGTATCAAATCCTGCCGCGCATTCTCGTCTCCTTCATCCATTGAAGCGACGGGGAGCGCGCTGTGCGGTGGAGGGTCCGCCGCCGGCGAGAGGAGGCAGCCGGGCGAATAACCTCCCCCGATTTGGGGAATAAAGAGGTTAAGATGCCGGGCTGCACGGATCGTCCCACCGATCTACGGGGGACGCGATCCCGAAAAAACCGTTCGCCGGCAGGATCCTACACGGGAGAAAATGCTTGTCTGGAAGTCATGGAAGGTCTGAGGACCCCGGTAGTACCGGGCCCCGTACGGGGCGTTTTTTCGCGCGGTGCCTTCAGATCACGTTTGCGCTGGTCCTGTTTCAGGTACTGGCGATTCAAAGCGCACGGGCGCATGTAGCGCCTCATGCCGATCCCTCGCGCCTGTGGGTCTATCTTCTTACGGTCATCGGCCTGTTCATCGTCCACGCCCTATTTGCGGCGGCGGAAACGGCCCTGCGGTCCGTCAGCCGCGCCCGCATGACGACGCTCTCGGAGGAGGGGAGCCGGCGGGCCGGGGTGGTTCTGCGCTTGCTGGAACACCCCGCCACCTTCCTGACGGCGATCCAGGTATTGAAGACGATCCTCACCGTCTCCATCGCCCTCACGGCCTACCCCCTCGTCTATCAAATCCTCCACCTCCCCCAGTTCGAGCGCTTCTTCGAGCAAACCGCCGCCGGCCCGGTTGTCGGAGTCGTCACGGTCGTCAGCGTCGTCTTCCTGCTCCTTCTGTTCGGGGAGATCATTCCCAAGGTCATCGCATCCCAGCATCCGGACCGGGTGGCCCTGTTCGCTTCGTGGTGGATCGGCCTGTTCACCGCCGTCATCTACCCGCTCTTTCGCCTGATCGACCGGCTGAGCACGCTCTTCGTCAGCCGGGAAGGGCAGCGGTCCCAGCGGTCCCCCATGGAGGCGGAGGAAGAGATCAAGATCATGGCGGCGGGCGGCGTCGAGACCGGCGAGATCGAGCCGCAGGAGCAGGAGATGATCCGGGGCGTGCTGACCGCGACGGATAAGGTGGCGCGGGAGGTGATGGTCCCCCGGATCGACATCACCGCCGTGGACATCGACGGCCCGATCCAGGAGCTGGTGGATGCCGTCCTCATGGAAGGCCACAGCCGCATCCCGGTCTATGAAGAGAACATCGACCATATTGTGGGCGTGGTCCACGCGCGGGACCTCATCAAGGCGCTGAAGCCGGGAGGGCTGGAGAACCTTCGCACCCGCGACCTGCCCCTCCGCGAACCCAATTATATCCCCGAAAGCAAACGGCTACTGGACCTCCTGAGCGAGTTCCGAATCGCGAAAATGCCGTTCGCCATCGTTGTGGACGAGTACGGCGGCACGTCCGGGATCGTCACCATGGAGGACCTGCTGGAAGAGATCGTTGGGGAGATCATGGACGAGTCGGACATCGAGGAGGAGCCGTACGTCCGCCTGGACGATCAGACCGTCGTCTTCGCCTCCCGCGTGCCGATTGACGACGTGAACGAAGTGATGAAGATCCACCTGCCGGAAGAGGAGTTCGACACGCTGGGCGGGTTCGTGTTCGGGCAGACGGGCGAGCCGCCCGCGCCGGGGCAGACGCTCCAGTACAACGGAGTCGTGATGACGGTGGAAGACACGGAGGGCCACCGGATCCAGCGGATCCGGGTGTACAAGATCGAGGAGCCGGAGGAGATGGAAACGGCTTCCGCCCGCAGCGAATCCTGATTGAACCGATAATAAAGTTTCGGCTGGCAGGAATCTGGATCACACCCGGCGTTGAGAAAGGCTGTAGTGGGTCCTGAACCGCCTTGCATGGGTCAACGGGATGCTCGAACCGCCCGGCGAAAACGTCGGTCCGTCATTCGCCCGGCGTTAAAACACCGGGCTATTTCGTACGAAGTCCCACTCGAAGCGGGACTGTCCCATGCCGTATCGTCCTCTTTGTCCGACACCGAAGCGATCTCTTCGGAGAGATCGGTACGGGAATCTCCAGCCCGGCTTCAGACGGGCTTCGTTCAAAATAGCCCGGTGTTTTAACGCCGGGCGGTATCAGGCTGGTAAGACAACGTCAGGCTGTTCAGGGAATCCCTCCCCTCAACGCCGGACGGTCCTCTTGCACGAAAAGTAGAAACTCGGCAGATCTTTAACACCGAAAGCCCTGACCTCAGCAGAGATCAGGGCTTTCATTCCAGCGATGCAGCATGGATGCTGCCGCTTCACAACGGAACGCGGGATCGCGTTGTGTACCGCAACACTCTGAAGGAACAAGGAATTTACTGGTAGCGGACGAGGTTGCAGCGCTCAGGATTGGGGATGGTCCCCAGCGTCTCCGAACGCCTCAGCTTCCAGTCGCCGTTGACTCGGACCCAGGTGTCTTTGCGAAGGGTGCCGCTCGCCAGCTTGCGGGGGGTTCCGTCGTCCTCATTGAGGACGAGCGAAGCGATGTCGGAGACCGTCGCCGTCGCCACGTTGCCTTTGAGGCTCAGCTTCTTGATGTGGATGCACATGTGCTCGATATGGCTCGTCGATTCCATGGCATCGGCGGTCAATTGCAGCAGATCGGATCGACCCATCGTCGTTCCGTGGATTCTGCCGGTCCAGTTGGAAACGATCTGATTCTGGATGGGGGCCATGTTCTTGGCAGCAAACGCGCGGATGTATCGGCCGTACTCGTTGGACAGGGCATTGATGACCTGCTTCCTCTGAGAGGACGCGGGGAAAGCTACGGAAGCCAGCGCCATCAGGAATGCCATGACGATCAGGATTCCTCCGGTTTTCTTTTTCATTTGTCGCCTCCCGGTATGAAAATTACAACAGTTACAGGTGGTGGCGGCAGACCTAAACAAGCAGTGCCCCGAACCTTTTTTACCCCATCCTGCAATTCCCCAACCGGGGAGCGATGCCCGGTTGAAAGATGGAACAACGATCTGAACCGGTGGCATCGTGGGTCGGTCCGGGTAGGATCCATGACACGATCGGAACCGGACCCTAAAAAGTGGATGCGCGCATGCGGGAAATGACCGATAATAGAACGGTCATGGATCGCTCTGTCGGGGTGCAGGTAGTTTGTTGATGAGTATACTGGAATCGGTTTTCTGGGTCTCGTGGGGCCTGATCTTCTACACGTACGGCCTGTATCCGGTCCTCCTGGCGGCGCTGAGCCGCTGGAAGGGGCGGGAGCCGGAGGGAACCGGCCAAGCGCTGCCGGAGGGCGAGCTGCCCCGCGTGGCGATGGTGGTCGCGGCGTACAACGAAATCGCCGTGATCGAGAAGAAGCTGGCGAACACCTGGAAGATCGACTACCCGGAGGAGAAATTCCAGCTCTGGGTCGGCTCCGACGGTTCCGCCGACGGCACGGCGGAAATCCTGAAAGCCGAGGATCACCCTCAGTTGCGGGCGTTCCCGTTCGAGGAGCGGCGGGGCAAGATGGCCGTCCTCAACGACCTGATGAGCCGGGTGGACGCCGACATCGTCGTGATGTCCGACGCGAACACGATCTACGCTCCGGATGCCGTGCGAAAGCTCGTACGGCACTTCCAGGACCCGGAGCTGGGGTGCGTGAGCGGCGTGCTCTCGCTGGAGCAGGACGGGGGGGTCTCCGGGGAAGGGCTCTACTGGAAATACGAGGTCTGGATCAAGCGCAACGAGAGCCGCCTGGGGTTCCTCATCGGGTGCAACGGCGGGATCTATTCCATTCGCCGCGAGCTGTACGAGCCGCTGCCCCCCTCGACCATTGTGGACGACTTCGTCCTGACCATGCGGATTCTGGAGAAGGGCTACCGGATCGTGCTGGACCCCGAAGCCCGCGCCACGGAGCCGCCCTGTCCCTCCGCCCGCGACGAAATGGTGAGAAAGATCCGCATCGGCGCGGGAGACTTCCAGGCGTTGAGCCTCACCCGTGGGCTGCTGCATCCTCGCCACGGCCTGAGATCGCTGGGTTTCTGGAGCCACAAGGTAATGCGGTGGCTGGTGCCGTTTTTCCTCCTCGCGGCGCTCCTGTCGAACGTCGGATTGATCGGCTCGCCCCTTTATCTGTCGCTGCTGGGGCTTCAGCTGGCCGGCGCGGGGCTCTCGTTCTGGGCGTACAACGCCCGCCCCGGCGTGACGGTCCCCCGGTGGACCCGCCCCATCAGCTACTTCTACCTGATGAACTACGCCCTCTTCTGCGGCTTCCTGCGGTTCCTCTTCCGCACCCAGCGGGTGACGTGGGAGCGCACGGCGCGGTGAGTGAGTCTTGAGTCGGTGAGTCTTGAGTCGCGAGTCGTTTTCGGTTATCCGGAGTGGTAGATTTGGTGAACCACTAACAGGATCGATTCTTCCTCCAGCGCCGCTTCCGCCGCCGAGCGCAGCGCGTCCGTGTAACGGGAGACGGCCTCCCGGTTTTTCTGAAACGAGAACGGCGTGTCGGCATAGATCAGGGTGATGCGGTCCTCCTCGATTCCGCTGGAATCGGAAAGGTAGCGGCCCTGCAAGCCCCGGATGACGGTGCAGCCCCCGAAGGCGGTGGTGAACTCCGCGTCCAGCGCGGAGAGCAATCGCTGATAGGCGGGTTGGG
>JAHWJO010000320.1 GCA_019348365.1 Armatimonadota bacterium
CAAGGTGCGCTTGGCGGCCCATATTCCCGACATCGTCCGGATGGACGTGCTCTCCAGCAGGAACGGCCTGTTCCAGGGCTGGAAGTTCGCGCTGGTCGGCCGGAACGTTCGCCTCTACGATCCGATCTCCGAACGCTCGACGATGACCGACATCTCCAAGGTCACGGGGCGGCAGCCGATCCGCATGGACATCGGCGTGGAGATGTTCGCAGGGATCTTCCGACCTCAGAACTACACCGTCACCGCCTCCTCGATGACGAAGCTGGAGGGCAAGCCCGCCGTCCAGCTGACTCTGAAGCCGAAACCCGGCTTCAATGATCCCAAGTCGTTCGTCCGGCTCTCCCATATTCTGGTCTGGATGGACCCGGCGAAGAAAGTGCCGCTCCGGCAGGTGAGCTACGGTTATCTGCCCCGCAACGTGCCGGGAGTAAAAGGCGGCGGACTCGTGCGGCTGGTGGAAGCGCGGTTCGGGGCGTTCCAGCCCGCCGGGGGAGGAGTTTGGTATCCCACACAGGTCCGGATGGTTCGCGAGCATGCGCGGCGGCATGACGATGCCCCGACGAACGTGACGCTCCAGCTGACTCGGGTGAACGGAGTGCTGGTGCCCCGGCAATTGTCCGCGTCCGGCGGGGAGGGATCGAGCGTGCTCCGCTACAGCAACATCCGGGTGAACACCGGCCTGCCCGCTTCCACCTTCCACCCCCGATAAGGAATTTGGGGTGAGGGCGCGACTCCCCAACTCCCCAATTTCCCAACTCCCTGGCATCTAATTGCGGATGATCCGCTGGAGCCCCCATTTCTCGGCGAACGCATCGGCGGAGAGGATCAGCAGGTCCGCTTCGATCTCGCGTTTCAGAGACTGGGCTTCCCGTTTGTTCTTCGTCGTGTGAACGGGATAATAAAAGCCCGTCAACCGGTCCGTCAGGATGATCTCGTAGCCCCAGGAGCGGTCGGTGTGGAGGTCCACCGTCCATTCCTCTTCCAGCGTTTCCGTGCCGGGGGATCGCTGCTCGAATCGCACGATGCCCATTTCAGCGGGGGATGCCTCATACACCCGGCTCGCGACCGCGCTCTTCTCGATCCATCGCCGGACCGGGACGGCGTAGGAGCGGTATTGAGGGTACAGCCAGATCCGCGCCTCGCTGCGCTTCAGCTCCCGGTCGTAGAGGATCTCCACGAATCCGGCGATCTGCTCGTTGATCAGTATGGATTGACGCTCGATGGTCAGTAGAAGGAGCGTATCCCCCAGTTGGAAGAGGTTTTGATCCTGCACGTGATACCCCGGTCCGTCGCTCATCGGCATTTTATATGGCCGATGCCCTTCCCAAACTATCCTATCGCACGGCGCAATTGTACTCCAGGAACGCTTCAAAGTCTATGGACGGTCCGGTCGCATGGCATGAAACGGGCATCCCCTCTTCGGTTGATCCCGAATGTCTGCCATCGAATCGCTTCCTCCTGCACCGCAAGCCCTGCCGTCGAGGCGACTCATCATTTTCACCGCCGTCCACCGTCAATTCTGATAGAAGATCGATAAACTGCGGACAGGAGGAGCGATGCAGGAATCCGGGGAGAACGATGGGGAGTTGATCCGGCGGATACGCGCCGGGGAGCGGGCCGCACTCGAAATACTCGTCGACCGGTACCAGGACGATATCTATCGCGTGGCCTATCACCTCCTCGGCCATGTGGAGGACGCGCAGGATGCCGCGCAGGAGGCGCTCGTTCAGGCGTACCTCCGCCTCGATCAACTCCGTGATCCCGAGAAGTTCGGCCCGTGGCTCCGGCGCGTCACCGCCAACGTCTGTATCGAGAGGATGCGACGACGCACCCCACCTGCCGTCCCGCTGCAGGAAATCGAAGCGATCCACCGGTTCACCCCCTCTGTCCCCGGTCCGGAATGGAAGGTGGAGCGCCTTGCGGTGCGGGATGCCCTGGGCCGCCTCTCGGAGAAGGAACGGATCGCCGTCACCCTTCATTACGTCAGCGGTTATTCTCACACGGAGATCGCCCGGTATCTCGATGTGCCCCTCCCCACCGTCCGCAGCCGCCTTCAGCACGCGAAGAAACGCCTGAGAGAGGTGATGATCGCAATGGAAAACGAACCGATGCCGCCGGAACCGCCGTTCAACCACGACCCGCTATTCACCCGCCGCGTGGTGGAGGACGCTCTCCGCCGCGCCGATGAAGCCCACCGAGCGAACGAGAAGGGGGATGCGCTTCGACACTGTGACGAAGCCCTGGATGCTCTGGACGCCATGGAAACCGGGGAGGACCGGAAGCGCCTGAAGATGGACGCCCTCTGGTTAAAAGGCGGCCTGATCCCTTCCGAGCGCGAGGAGACCCTCCGCCTCTATGAAGAATCGCGGGCGCTGGCGGAGGAGCTGGGCGACCGGAAAGCGCTCGCGCAAAAACTCGTCTGGATCGCCAATCACGAAGATAAGCACCCGGACAAGGCCGAGCGTTATCTTCTGGGAGCTCTGGAGATCTTTCGCGACATCGGCGATGCGGGAGGCGAGGCCGAAGGCTGGCTCTGGATGGGCCAGAAACACCTGGCCGCGAACCGGGTGGCGGAAGGCCGGACCTGCTACGAACGGGCCCTCCCGCTCTTCGAGTCGGTCGGGGGCCTGGATTACGCCGGGGTCTGCCGCGCCATGCTCGATCTGCTGGATGAGGTGGGGGAGGCGGAATTCCCGCACCTGCGCGGCTGGGCCGCCATGTGCGACGGACTGGACGAGAGAAGCGGCATCATCGCTTTTGGGAACCAGCCGGGCAGCGCCAAAACCGTGACCGACGACGAAACGCCCCCGGCGGTCCTCCTCTCCTCCGTCTTCCAGCAGCTCTCCGCCCTCCGGACGATCCTCGATCCCACGGTGCCCACCGGCGGGCGTTGGGCGGGAGACAGCTTCTCCTACTCGTACCGGCCTCTCCGGTCGGCCATGACGGTGAAGAGCGATACGGTACGGGTGGAGGTCCCGGCGGGCACGTACGAGAGGTGCCTTCTGCTGGAGCTTGCCACCTCCGAAAGCGGCCTTCCCGACGACGGGCCCGAGCGGCAGCGCCGGCTCAACCGGGAGATCCTCTGCGGGGTGCGGAGGGCATGGTTCGCGCCGGGCGTGGGATTGGTGCGCCTCGATGTTCGGCTTGAGGGCGGCAAAGAAGCATCGATTTGGCTCCACGCGTACGAGGTCCGAGCGGGAGCGAACCGTTACCTCCCCCTCGCCGAAGACAACTTCTGGCGTTACGGATGGGCGGCGCTCCCGGAGCCCTGGGAAGCGAAGGAGGCCTACCGGGTGATTGCCCGCAGCGGCGACCGCTGGCATCTGTCGCACGCCGGCTATTACCGAAAAGCGGGGGGTCTTCCAGCCCATAATCGATGGGACGGTACGTTGAAAAGCGAGCCAACGATCAACCCGAACGCCAGAAATGACGAGGGGAGAATATCAAAGGCAATAGGTTTTGAGTAGACGAACTCATATCCAATGGAAAGGGAATGGAGTTACAACTCTATGTCTGTCTTCATTGGCTTCAGGGGTGTCGGCGAAGGCCGACACTGGGCCGAAGGCGGGTGAATGCCCGAAGGGCAGAGGGCCGGGCCCTGGGCAGCGGAGGAGTTTACTCCCACCGCACAAGGACACCTGGTGCTTGATGACTCATGGGGTGTCACTCACTGACGGCGAACTCGCTCAGGCGCTCGATCAGGTTTTCCACTTCAGGCATCCGACGACGGATCTCTTCGTCGCTCCCCTGGAGGACCTCTTCCAGCGTCCTCGCGATGCGGTGGAGGGTGACGGTGGCGGGGTGGCCGGCGGCCCCGATTTTGTGGGCGGTGCTGTCGGCGTACTCCGCCGCAAATTTCAGCCGATCCCGCAGGGCGACCTGTTCCGGCTGCGTGATCACCTGCGCCGCTTTGAGCGACTGGAGGACCGATTCGAGGAAGGGGCGGGCATGGCCCTGGTTCTCGATCCTCTCCAGAAGCCCGCCGATCTCCTCCATCAGGGGGCGAAGAGTCGCGGTGGGGACGCGAATTTGCAGTGTAAAAGAACCCTCCGGCGGGTTCGGGGGGGAGTCTTCGTTCATGTCCGGCTCCGTTCCTCCGATGTGAGACTTTCCTGTGGGGACTCTCCCATTGTAGGATACTTCCCCTCCTCCGGGCACTTTTCAGCCCTGCCTTTCCCTGCTGAAATGTCGGAGACTCTCTCCGGATCTTACGCCAAGCAAGGTGAGGACGCTACCGGTCCTTGGAGCAAGAGCGAGGATGTGTAACGATCTCTTGAGCGCGCCCGACTCGACGCACCACTCTCTTTCCACTTGCCGCTTACTTTTCCCGCCCACCCCCGGACCTCTAATGCCGACCATGAGCTATCTCGCTGCCCCCCCTTTCTTCCAGCACTGGCCGATGCCGTTCCTCCTTCTGGCGCTGGTGCTTCCCGCCGTCACGTCCCCGGCGGCAACCATTCAGGAGTTCGATTCGCTCATCGACCTTCAGAAGGACAGCAGCTTCACCGTATCGGAGCGGATCGTCCTCGACAGCGGAGCGTCAGGGGAAGAGACATTCGAGCGCGTCCTTCCCGTCGTGCTGGACCGGAAGCCGTCCGTCGGCGCGACCGATCTCCCCGTCGTCTATTCGGTGCGGCTGCAGCTCCTCTCCGTCACCGACGCGCAGGGCAGGACCCTCCCGGTGGAGGTCACGCGCGAGGGGCGGCGGGTGCGCCTGCGGATCGGCGGCCCGGACCGGCCCCCTGCCGGGGATCGGACCTATCAGATAAAGTATCGCGTCACCCGCGCGATCAACTATTTCCCGACAGCGGACGAGTTCTACTGGAATGCCACGGGTGCGGAGCGGGACGGAACTATCCAGAGAGCGCGTGTACGGGTGCAGCTGCCCCCCGGTACGGACCCGGAGCAGGTCCACGCGAAGGTGATGACCGGGCCGGAGGGAACGGAGCCCGGCGCAGTGCAGGGCGAGGGCGAGTTCAATGATCAGATCTTCGTGGCGACGGCGGGGCCGCTGAAGGCCGGGGAAAGCCTAGCCGTGGCGCTCGGCTTCCCGAAAGGCGTGCTGCAAAACCCCGATCCCTTCAAGCGAACCCTCTGGATTCTCTCGGATAACGCCGTGCCTCTCGCCATCACGCTCCTCTCGCTGCTGGGCATCGTCGCCGTCCTCGTCCTCCTGTCGAGGAGGAAGACGCGAGCGGAAATGAAGGGATAACAGGGGTGGATCAGGGAATGTCCCACTTCCCGGACGGTGGCCTCGAACAACCCCCTATCGCTTCCCCTTCGCTGAAAAGATCGGATGGGACCCAACCCTTCAATTACGCCCGGCCCGCTAAACTCCCTCCGTATCCGGTCAACTCCACGTACCCCCGGCCCGATACGGGCTGCCCCCGCAATGTCCCCCTCACGTCGGACGCGCCCTCCCAGTACGTGACGCCGGTGCTCTTCTCGGTGCTCAACTCCTGATCGGGCATGACGGGAATCACCTCCACGTCCACCCCCCGCGTCGGGATGCGGACCTGCCACCGCACCGGGTAAGTGATCTTCGTGTCCGGACTCGTCCAAGTCGCCCGCTCCTCGATTTCGTAGTCGGTCAGGGGGAGATGCGCCGTCACCCCGTCCGGGCCGACCCACGTGCCGCTGGAGTGCGGATCGATGCTGCCGTCCGCGCGGCGCATCCGGTAGAGCATGAACTCCTCCCCGTTGGCGAGCTGGATGCTGAACCAGTCCCACCCGACTTCGTCCGGGGCGAGGGAGTCGGTGGAGAACTCGTGGTCCATCCAGCTTTCGCCGGTCACGGGGATCGGCTGCCCGTCGCGCCAGAGGGTTCCGGAGGTTTTCATCCGCGTGAGGGAGTAGTACATCGAGGCGTGGTCGGCGCCGGTCCCTTTCTGGCTGTAGCCGTTCTGTCCATGCAGGGC
>JAHWJO010000321.1 GCA_019348365.1 Armatimonadota bacterium
AAGCTAGCCGACATGGTTGCCCTCCTTCCGAAGCAGCGGGGGGCGCTGCAAGTCGGCATGGCGGGGTTCGGGGCGCTGCAATTCCTGGGGGAGGCCGGTGGCGACCGGCTCCAGGAAGGTCGGGGCGTTCGGGTCGAAGTAGCCCGCGTGCTCGGCGTCTCGGACGAGCTTTCCGCCGTCGAAGGTGAGGACCCGCCGCCGGAACCGGTCCACGATGGCCCGGTCGTGGGTGGCGACGAGGACGGTCGCGCCGCGCTCGTTGGCATCCTCCAGCAGGCGCATGATCTCCCAGGAGGTCGTGGGATCGAGGTTGCCCGTCGGCTCGTCGGCGATGAGGAGGAACGGTTCGGTGACGAGCGCCCGCGCGATGCAGACCCGCTGCTGCTCGCCGCCGGACAGCTCGTGGGGGTAGGCATCCATCCGGTCGATCAGCCCGACCTGCTCCAGCACGGCGGTCGTGCGGGAGGGGATGCGGCGGCGGGGCGCGCCGGTCACATGGAGCGCGAAGGCCACGTTCTCGAAGACCGAGCGGTCGGGGAGAAGCTGGTAATCCTGAAACACCACGCCGATGTGGCGGCGCAGCTCGGGAATCTGTCGGGCCGGGAGATCCGTGAGATCCCAGTCGTCGATTCGGATCGAGCCGGACGTGGGCCGATGCTCCGCAAGGAGAAGCTTGAGGAAGGTGGATTTGCCCGCGCCGGTCGGGCCGACCACGAAGACGAATTCCCGGGCGTGGATTTTAAGAGTGAGGTCCGTGAGCGCCTGTAGCCCCGGAGAAAACTGTACCGAAACTCGGTTTAAGTAGATCATAGGGCGGGTAGAATGACTCCTCCAAAACTCCACTGGATATCTGATAGAGCCAGTATATCGGAGGGGGAAGGAGGAGGCAACCCTTTTACAGAGAGAAATTTTTGGGGAAGATGTGAGTGGGGACATGGCCTTTCGATTCTTCAGATGTGGCGGGGGAGTCGATGGAATACGCCGGATGCTTTGCGGCAGATTGAGGGGGATGGAACGCTCTGCGGAATTGTTCCACATGGCCGTCGGGCGGAGTCCGTCCACCCTGGCATATCGCGAAGATGTGACACCCTCCGTATATCCGTCGGTGAGTTTATGGGAGTTGAGCGTTGGGCGTTGGGAGTTGAGCGTTGGGTATCGGGTGCGAGGTCTTGTATGTGGCACAATCATCATGGACAAGCCGGTTCATGAATCCATAAACGGGTCTCTTCGACAGAGACCGTATCGAAAACCGTAGAAGGAGTGTGCGCGCGAATGAGCGCCCGTGACGATCTTCGCCAGCGCATGGCGAGCGTGATTGACGAATATCTGCGTTTGGACAAGGCCCTACGCCAGGCCGAAGGCCATCATTTCCGGGTCTGCATCTTCGGCTCCGCGCGCCTTCAGCCGGAGGATACGATCTACAAGTGCGTCTACGAGGTCTCCAGCCAGCTCGCGCAGCTGGGGATCGACATCGTGACGGGCGGGGGACCGGGCCTGATGGAGGCCGCGAACCGCGCCGTTCGGGACGCGCAGGTGAAGCGCGTCCGCTCCTATGGATTGCCCCTGGACGTTCCCGGCATCCAGGAGGTCGCCAACCCGCACCTCGACATCAAGAGCATGCACCAGAAGTTCTCCTCCCGCCTCGACGAGTTCATGCGGCTCACCCATGGCGTCATCGTCGCGCCGGGGGGGATCGGGACCGTTCTGGAGCTTTATTACGTCTGGCAGCTGCTCCAGCTGGCCATGGTCGAGCCGCGCCCGGTGGTGCTGCTCGGAAAAGACTTCTGGGAGGGGCTGGTGCGCTGGATGAACGAGACCGTGCTGAAGGAACGGTTGATCAGCCCGGTGGACATGACCTACATCCGGATCGTGGACACGCCGGAGGAGGCGGTGGAGGCCATCCTTCCCGCGTTTGAATCGTTCAAAGAGCGGCGGCGGGAAGAGAAGGCGGCGTTGAAACAGGCGCGCGTCGCCACCCTGCAGAAAGTGGAGGAAGAGGTCGAATCGGCGGGTCCGGCGCTCGAAGATGCGGACGAGACGGGGGAGATCCAGGAGAAGGTGAAGGAGATCAGCGGAAGCGCCCATGCCACTTCCGCCGGGAATGGCGCCGCCGATCCGGAAGGGACAATGCCGGCTTCTTCAAAGTCCCCGAAACGGCGGAAAGGATTGAAGCCCGCCGGGATCGTGACGCCGGTGGATGCCGCCAACGCCACGATCCGCCCTCCCGCACCCCCGCTGATCCGTCGCCGCCGAAAGCGCGCCGCCCGGCGGCTCTGACCCCCTGGAACCCTGAAGATCGCAGATGGAAGATAGAAGATCGCATCAGAGGCAGGAGGTTTCCATCTTCTATCCTCCATCCTCCATCTTCAGGGAGTTCAGGGGGTTCTCCGCGCCTCTGCGTTTCTGCGGTGAGATCAAAGCGCCGGGAAGGTACGAAGGTCCCATTGACACGCGCCGAAGTTTGCGGTGTCATGAAGGGGATATGGACGCTCAGACCTCTCCCACTCCCCGGCCCGATCCGCCGTTCGAGCTCGATCCCGCGCCCGCGTGGCAGCGCTGGCTCGTCAGCGGCTTCGTGCTGTTCCACCTGGCCGCCATCGTCGTCTGGAACATGCCGTCGTCGCACCTCCAGATCGAATTGAAAAGCCGCCTCTCCCGCTACATGACTTACGTGACCCTCGACCAGGGGTGGGGCATGTTCGCGCCGGAGCCGGGCCGCGAGAATTTCTACATGCAGGCGCGCATCACCTACGCCAGCGGCGAGAAGCGGCTCTGGCCCATCGGGCGGCAGGACACCCTCAACCCGTTCGAGCGGCTCATCAACGAGCGGGAGCGGAAGATGGTGGAGAACCTGTACAACCCGTCTGCCGGCCAGCCGTATTACAACCAGATCGCGCTGTGGGCCTTGCGGAACAATTCCTCCGACCGCAGCAACCCGCCCGTGCGGGTGGAGCTGATGCGCCACTGGAGCCCCATCCCCTCACTCCCGGACGGCGTGAAGATGAATCCGGTGACCGGCTGGAGCAGCGATGTCGTCTACTCGCTCGGGCTGGGGAAGGGGATCGCACGCTGATGCCCGACAAAGCCCCGCGATTGCAAACGCTCTCCACCCCCCCGCATGCTCCGAGTACCGAACCGGGGAACGGCGACGCGACCGCCATGGATGTGGCTTCCCCCGCAACGAGGACGGAAACGAGCATCGCCCTGGAACCCGAAGCCCCGCGCGAGCCGGAAGAGAACAAAGAGGCGGCGCGAGACCGGCGGTGGAAAGCCCTCCGGGAAAACCGTATCCTCTACGACTGGAACGAGTTCTGGTTCCGCCGCCGCGACCTGACGGCGCTCGGGGCGTTCCGGATCGCGCTGGGCCTCACCGCCCTCTCGAAGCTGCTCCTGCTCCTGCCGGTCCTCGGCGATTTCTTCAGCGAGCGCGGGATGCTCACCCTCGCGCAGAGCCAGGCCATCCGACAGCCCCCCCGGATCGCCGTCTTCGATTTCCTTCCCCTGGAGATCGCCCCGCTCCTCTTCGGCGTGCTGATCCTCGTCGCGCTGATGTTCACATGGGGATCCTTCACCCGCGTGACCACGATCCTCCTCTTCGTCGGGATGGTCTCCATCGACCACCGGAACCCCTGGATCGTCAACAGCGGCGACCGGCTCCTCTCCATCCTCCTCTTCTTCGGGATGTTCGCCCCCATGGGCGCAGCCCTCTCCCTCGACCGCCTCTGGGCCATCTACAAAGCCGAGGCGGACCCGGAACACCCCGCGAGAGGCCCCTACTGGGCCGTGCGCCTGATGCAGTTCCAGATCGCCACGATGTACTTCTGGAGCACCTACCTCAAGCTCCAGGGGGACTCCTGGCCCGGTGGCGAGGCGATCTACTGGACCACCCGCAACATCGAGCGGAGCCGGTTCTCTCTCCCCTTCATCACGGACACGCTGGCGGGGATCAACCTGCTGGTGTACTTCACGCTGCTGGTGGAGGGGCTGTTCCCGTTCCTGGTGTGGCACCGGCGAACGCGGCCCTACGCCATCGCCGGGGGGGTGCTGCTCCACCTGGGGATCGAGCATATGATGACGGTGCAGGTCTTCGGGTTCGTGGTGCTGTCGAGTTACCTGCTCTTCTTCGACGGGCAGGAGGTCCGCAACGGCTGGGAATGGCTGCGGCGGCGGGTGGTGCGTCGGAGTCCCGCGCCCGTCTTCTACGACGGAGACTGCGGCTTCTGCACGCGGAGCGCCGTCGTGCTGGGCGCGATGGACGCGCTGGGCCGGCTTCACATCGTCAACTTCCGCGACCCGCAGGTGCAGCGCGACTATCCCGATCTGGACCGCGAGCGAGCGGAGGAGGAGCTGCTGCTGAGGGACCGCCGGGGGCGGTGGCACGGAGGATTCTTCGCGTTTAGGTGGATGGCGTGGCGCCTCCCCGCGACCTGGATCCTCGCGCCGCTGGGCTACCTGCCGGGGATGGCATGGGTCGGGGACCGCGCCTACAGGTGGGTGGCGAGCCACCGATACCTGTTCCCGGTAGAGGGGGAGGTCTCGGCGTGCAGCCTGCTTTCGGCCCCGCCGTCGAAATCCGGAGACGGCGAACAGTAGAAGAGTTCAGGCCAGGGATTATAGCCCCGCCTACAGAAGTTCTTTGTGAACTCCGGGTGAATCCCATGCTCAGATAAATAACGGCAACTTCAAGCGGGCAATAAATGGAACGCCGACACGCTCTACAATCTTTTCCACATCCCGATGAATTCCGGCCAGAGGAGTCGAAAGCTCGGAACTGCCTCTGAAACATCGTTCGGATCCACCCGGCGTGTCATCCAGAGTTCGACTGGAGATCCACAGGCGAGGCAAACTATCCCGATCCGGGGCCAGGCGTCCCACGCAACTCCCCAGGCATCCGGCCTCCGCTTGCAGTGGGAACAACGAGGAAAGCAGAGTGGACGAAAGTGGTACCTCTCATGGATTCTCCAGGTCAGTCCAAAGATGGCTAAGATACCTCCGACCAGAGATAGGTCTTTGGGATCGAATTCTGGGAAAAATAACTGGATAGCTAATCCAAGAAGCCAGCCCGTCATGCAGCCCATAACCAATAGAGCTTCAAAGATCAGAATATTGATGAGAGACAGGGACATGGAGTGATCTCAACTTAGGAAGCACTCTTATACGTCTACATCCGTCTTAAAACTACTCTCCCCGCAGCCGCTCCACCTGCTTTCTGGTTGCGCTACAACCCCTCCCATGCCCGTTCCGCCCTCTAACGTTTGAGCTTTGGATCATGTTCATGTGGGATCAGTTCTGGATGAGCCATACACCAATCGACCACTTTCTCAGCAATTTGGTAATAAGAGCTCTCCATTCCACTTGTATCTGGATTATCATAACTCGTCTCTATTTGATCTAAAGCCGTATTGATGGTCGTTATCTCTTCTTCGTCGAAAACCGTTGCATCATTGAGCTTCTTTCTCAAATAGGCGCACATTCGGATATAACCGCCATCCCAATTATAGTTTCCGTTTCTGTAAGCTTCATCCGTGATCTTTCCAATACACCGGATAAGTTCCCCTTGGACCGTATCCGCTTGTCCCTTAGGAGGTACAAGTTCGTTCCATAGCCGCTCATGTTCTTTCTGCCAAACATAACCTTTCATCACTTTATCCTCTCATTTTTGCTTCATAGAAATTTCTATCATCTTTGTTCCCTCAACCGCTCCACCTGCTCCTGGATGCGCTCCAGCCCCTCCCGCGCCTTCTCCGCCTTCTCCTCCACGTCTTCAATGAACTCCCGGCCTTCATGAAGCTCTCGTCGGTCGAGGAATGGGCGCGCTCGCTCCAGAAAATCGGTCATCGGGTCCACGCGTTCGGCAGCTTCGGCAGATTCGCCGGGCTCACTGGGTTCCACGGGTCGGTACCGGCGCGCGCG
>JAHWJO010000028.1 GCA_019348365.1 Armatimonadota bacterium
AAAAGTCGGGGTGATCGGCTGCGGCAATATCAGCCCGGCTTACCTGCGGGGCCACCGCCACTTCAGCGACTTCCTCGAAATCACCACGGTCGCCGACCTCGACCGCGCCCGCGCCGAAGCCCGCGCCGAAGAGTTCGCCATTCCGAGAGCCACCGACGTATCCACCCTCCTCGCCGACCCGGAGATCGAGATCGTCATCAACCTGACCATCCCCAGAGTTCATGGGGAAGTCGGGATCCAGGTCCTCGAAGCCGGAAAGTCGGTCTACAACGAAAAACCCCTGGCCCTCACCCGCGACGAGGGGCGGCGGATGCTGGAAATCGCGGAGCGGGAGGGCCTTCGCGTCGGCTGCGCGCCGGACACGTTCATGGGCGCGGGAATCCACACCTGCCGCAAGCTGATCGACGATGGGGCTATCGGCGAGCCGGTCGCGGCGACCGCTTTCATGATGGGTCGGGGCCACGAATCCTGGCACCCCGATCCCGAATTCTACTACAAGCCCGGCGGCGGCCCGATGTTCGACATGGGACCGTACTATCTCACCGCGCTCGTCTTCCTCCTCGGCCCGGTGAAGCGCGTCACCGGGGCTACCCGGATCAGCTTCCCCGAACGCACGATCACCAGCAAGGCCAAACACGGCCAGACGATCCGGGTGGACGTGCCCACCCACGTCACGGGCCTCATAGACTTCCACCAGGGAGCGGTCGGGACGATCATCCAGAGCTTCGACGTGTACGCCGCGCCCTTCCCGCCCATCACGGTCTTCGGGTCGGAAGGGACCCTCTCCGTCCCCGATCCCAACGGCTTCGGCGGGACGGTGCGCCTCTGGCAGAAGGGGGAGTGGCAGGAGGTCCCCCACGCTTACCCCTACACCGATCCGGGCCGCAGCATCGGTGTGGCGGACATGGCGGTGGCGATCCGGCAGGGGCGAAAGCATCGCGCCAATGGGCGGCTCGCCTACCACGTCCTCGATCTCATGCACGCGTTCCACGACTCGTCGAACGAGGGGCGGCACATCGAGCTGGAGAGTACCGTCGAGCGCCCCGACCCGCTCCCTCCGGGGGACGTTCTCGAAGCGATCCGGCAAAGCTGAACAAGCTATATAGGACGCGGGCCAGCGGCACACGGATCAAAACGGATCCACGCGGTTTAACCCCTTTGAACCGCAGAGGCGCGGAGACGCAGAGGACCCCACGACCCCCTGAAGAGGTGACAAGGTGAAGAGGTGAATGGGTGAGGGGTAGGTTCATCTGCGTTCATCTGCGGTTCCAAATAGATTTATCTGTGTTCATCCGTGTTCATCCGTGTACATCTGTGGTTCCAAAAGGAGTTCTCAACGCCTCTGCGGTTCAAAGGGGTTGAATCCGCGTGGATCCGTCCCGATCCGCGTGACGCAGGCCCGCGTCCCATTCCATAGGAGTTTTAATCCAATGAGCAATTCCAAAGTCAGGCTCGGCATTATTGGCTGTGGCAACATCAGCGGCGCGTACCTCAAAGGCTGCCCCCAATTCGAGAACCTGGAGGTCGCCGCCGTTGCCGACATCGACCCCGCCCGCGCGGAAGCGAAGGCGCAGGAGTTCAACGTCCCCAAAGCCTGCGACGTGCCCGGCATCCTGGCCGATGAAGAGGTCGAGATCGTCATCAACCTGACCATTCCGAAGGCGCATGGGGAGATCGCGCTGGAAGCCCTGGCCGCCGGGAAGCACGTCTACAACGAAAAACCCCTCGCCATCACGCGCGGCGAGGGGAAGGCCATGCTGGAGCTCGCGGAGCAGAAGGGGCTCCGCGTCGGCTGCGCGCCGGACACCTTCCTCGGCTCCGGCATCCAGACCTCCCGCAAGGCCCTCGACGACGGCCTCATCGGCGAGCCCATCGGCGCGACGGCCTTCATGACCGGGCGCGGCCCCGAACCCTGGCACCCCGACCCCGAATTCTTCTACCAGCCAGGCGGCGGCCCCATGTTCGACATGGGCCCGTACTACCTCACAGCCCTGACCGTCCTCCTCGGCCCGGTCCGGCGGGTGACGGGGTCGGCCCGCGCCTCCTTCCCCGAACGCACCATCGGCAGCGGCGCGAAAAAAGGCCAGAAGATCCCGGTCGTCATCCCCACTCATATCGCGGGGATCATGGACTTCGAGGCCGGTCCGGTCGGCACGATCCTCACCAGCTTCGATGTGTGGGCGGCCAACCTGCCCCGGATCGAGATCTACGGCTCCGAGGGCACCCTGAGCGTCCCCGACCCGAACATGCTCGGAGGGACCCCGAGGATCTTCCGGGACGGCGCGTGGAATGACCTGGAGATCACCCACCATTACACCGAGCCGCACCGGGGCATCGGCGTGGCGGACATGGCATACGCCCTCCGGCAGGAGCGCGATCACCGGGCCAGCGGCCGGCTCGCCTACCACGTCCTCGATCTCATGCACGCCTTCCACGACGCCTCCGAGCGGGGCGAGCACATCGAGATGGAGAGCACGGTGGAACGACCGGCTCCTCTTCCTGCCGGGGATAACGTGAACGCCGCCGTGAAGCAGGCTTGAGGCATCCGGGTACAGCTTTCTCAAGAGGAAGGCTTGCCTGGTAGTTGTTCCTTGTCTCGCCGACGGGACCGACTCGCCGGGAGGAAACCGGAGCTTCGGGAGGAAGCATACCCTATGACCCTCCGCGCCTACGCCAAGCTGAATCTCCTCCTCCGAGTCCTCCGGCGCCGTTCGGACGGCTACCACGATCTCCTCTCCGTCATGCAGACCGTCTCTCTCCACGACCTCGTCACGCTGGAACCGACCGAGACGGAGGGTATCCGCCTCACCGCCTCCGATCCTGCGCTCCCCACCGACGAACGCAACCTGGCCCACCGGGCGGCCATGGCCTTTTACGGGCGGTTGGGACTGGAGCCGTACCTCGCCCTGCACCTGGAAAAGCGGATCCCCATGAGGGCGGGACTCGGGGGCGGCAGCAGCGACGCGGCGGCGGTCCTCACGGGGCTCAACCGCATCTTCGGCGGGCCGCTGGAGGCGCGGGAGCTGCACGCTCTGGCGGCCACGATCGGCTCCGACGTGCCGTTCTTCCTTCGGGGCGGCGGCGCGGTCGCAGAGGGGCGAGGCGAGCGGCTGACATCCCTTCCTCCCTTTACGTCGATGCATGCCGTTCTTGTCTGCCCCGGCTTCGGGGTGGAAACCCCCTGGGCGTACGCCCGCGTCACCCCGAAGGATTCGATTCCCGCCGGACTCTCCGCCCTCCTCGCCTCCGAACGCCTGGAGTGGGACTCCCTGATCCCCTTCATGACCAATGATCTCGAACCGCCGGTGAAGGCGGAGCACCCGGAGATCGAGACCCTGGAAAATCGCCTGACGGCGCTCGGCGCGCGACACGCGATGATGACCGGCAGCGGCTCCACGGTGTTCGGCCTGTTTGCCGGTCCCGAGGAAACCACGAGAGCGACCGAGGCGTTTGAACGGGACGGGATCCGCGCTTATGCCGTCACCGCGACCATGTGTGGATCGGAATCGGTTCCCTCCGACGCGGATGAAGGAGGATCGGATGCGTGTTGATCCTGAAGCGGTCCCGGCGGTCATCCTCGCGGGGGGACGGGACCGGGGGGCGCTGGCGGAAGCGACCGGGCAGCCGATCCGGGCGCTCCTCCCCATCCACGGCCGTCCGATGATCCACTACGTCGCGGGCGCACTGGCCGCCGCCGAGACGGTCGGACCGGTGGCGGCGGTCGGGCCGGAAGCGCTGGCCGACGCTCTACCCGGCCTCCCGCTCCTCCCCGAAGGCCCGGACCTCCTCTCGAACATCCAGGCCGGGCTGAACGCCCACGCCACCGACGGCCCCGTGCTGCTCCTCACCACCGACATCCCGTTCCTCACCCCGGCGGCCGTGGACGACTTCGTCCGTCGCGGGCGGGCATCGGGCGCGGACCTCTGCTATCCCCTCATCGCGCAGTCGGTCAACGCGGCCCGGTTCGGGGAGATGCGGCGGACCTACGCCCGCCTGCACGAGGGACGCTTCACGGGCGGCAACATGATGCTCGTGCGCGCGGGGTTCTTCCGGCAGATGGAGCCGCTGGTATCGGACGCCTACGCCGCGCGCAAGCAGCCTTTCCGGCTGGCCCGCAAGGTGGGGATGGGGCTGCTCGTCCGGTTTATGCTGGGACGGCTGCGGATCGCCCAGGTGGAGAGCCGGGTGGGGACGCTGCTGGGAGGGTCCGTCCGGGCCATCCTCACGGAGTACGCCGAAATCGGGGCCGACGTGGATAAGCCCGAAGACCTCCAGCTCGCCGAAGCTCTCCTGCGGTGAGGGGAAATTGGGGAGTTGGGGACAGGGGAAATTATGAAATTAGGGAGCCGAGGAGAGGGGGGCAACATTCGATCATCAGCCGTTCATCGGATCTGCGGCGCTAACGCTCTCATCTCCTCCTAATGAAACCTCCCTCGTCCCTATTCTGGGGCTGCGGGTATAAGTGCGACGGTCGCATGGAATCCCTCGGACCTTTTGAAGCTCCTCCGTCCGCGTTACGCGATGAAGCGGTCCCAGCCACCGTATCGCTCGCGGACGGGGCCGCGCGGAAGGCTGAGGAGGATCACCGCCACACCCGCGACGATGCCGTTCCACCGGGCGGCGGGGGTCGCGCCGGAGAGGACGAACGGGGCGGCGGCGACCCAGAGACCCAGCAGCACGTTCAGGAAGTGCCCGGCGCGGGCGACCTCGGCGGTGTCGATCCCGGCGACGGTGACGATGAGCGCCCCGATCAGGTGATCGCTGCTTGCCGCCCCGCCCCGATAGCCCAGAACGTCGGGCGCGGCCATCAGCCAGACCCCCAGCGCGGCGGAGAGCAGCAGGGTCCAGGGGAGAGTGACGCCCCAGACCATCGAGGGGAGCCACCTGGAGGGGGATTCATAGAAATCCGGAGTGCGGTCGTTCTTCGATCCGCCCTCCATCGTCCCGCCGCGCCAGAAAACCGTCCAGAACGACTCCCCCTTCCGCACGCTGTAGCGCATGAACTGGACCATCGCCACGACCTCGTCGAGCATGAGGGGGATCATGCAGAGCATGATGAACGCCGCGAGCAGGCACAGGGTACACCAGTACCCTACCGTCACCGGCTGGCTGATGACGAGGACGATGTGGACGAGGCCGAGGGGAACGACGAGAATCCCGAAGAAGAGGACCATCCTGGGCATGGTGCGCCACCGGGCCGGGCCGCCCATGAATCCCATCAGCGTCTCGAAGGTGTAGGAGAACGCCCCGAGTCCCGCGTCGGAGACGGGCCACGCTCGGGACATCTCGGAGTGGAGGACGCGGCGGGTTCCCTCGCCGAAGAACGGCTCCCACGCGGCGGGGATGTAGCCGAGCTGCACGGCGGCGAGATACCGGGAGACGAACCATCCCGCGAACCCGAGTGCGATCAGCGGCGCGCGCTGCATCCATGAGGAGGGCGTGCAGGTCCACCCCGGCAGGATTTCCGGCCCTATCCGGGTGCGGAACCGGACCGGAGCCGAATATTAGCGGAGGCCCGGTTGCGCGCCCGGCGTGCGGAGGAGCCCCTGGATCGCCTGCTGGACGCGGGGGTCGGCGAGGAGGCGGAGGGTCCGCATCGCCTGCGCCGTTTCGGACGCGGCGCCGGATTCTATCTCGAAGAGGCCGGAGAAGAGGCCCTTGCGCCCGAACTCCTTCACCTTCGGCTCGCCTTCGATGCCGCCCTTCTTGCCGGCGTACCGGACCGCCTCTTTCAATCCGCCCAGCTCGTCCACCAGCTTGTATTTGTGCGCCTGCGCGCCGGTCATGACGCGCCCGTCGGCGACCTTGAGGACCTGCTCGCGGGGGAGGTTGCGGCCCTCCACGACGGCGGTGACGAACTGACCGTACACGTCCATGATCATGGTCTGGAGGAGGGTGCGTTCTTCGGGGGAGAGGGGCCGCGCGATGTTCCCGATATCCTTGAACTTGCCGCTCTTGATGACCGCCATATCGACGCCCCACCGGTTGAACAGCTCGTGGAGGACGGGGTACTCCATGATGACCCCGATGCTGGCGGTCATGGTGCTGGGCACGGCGAAGATGTGGTCGGCAGCGGCGGCGATGAAGTACCCCCCGGAGGCGGCCACGTCGCCCATGGAGACGATGATCGGCTTCTTCTTCTCCTTGCGGAGCCGGAGGATCTCGTTGTAGACCTCCTGGGAGCCCGCCGGGCTGCCGCCGGGGCTGTTGATCCGGAGGACGATGGCTTTGACGTTGTCATCCTTCGCGGCTTCTTCCAGGTGCTTGATGATCGTCTCGGAGCTGGCGGTAGTGCTGCCCCCCAGCAGGCCGCCTTCCGACGCGCCCGCCGTAATGACGCCGGAGACGCGCACGAGTCCGACGCGGGGGCCGGACGCGCCGCCGGATTCGCCGCCCATCATCAGGGCGACGATCCCCATGAACGCGAAGACAAAGAGCAGCAGCCAGGGACCGCACCCGAACAGCAGTCCCCAGAAGATCGGGGGCACGCCGCGCCGCTCCGGGGGGGCGGGTGGCGGCGTACGGAGGCGCTCGGTACGCGGGGGAGGCGCCGTACTCCGTTGCTCGGCGCGCGGGGGAGTCGTTGTCCGCTCCTCTTCCGGGATTTCGGCGGCGAGGGCGGGTTCTTCCGATTCCTCGGAGGGGGGCGGCGTATGGGATAACTCGTCGGAATTCATCGAATCTCCTGTAAGGGAATAAGATTGGGAGTGGGTGAGGGGACCGGGTGCCGGATGGAGGTCCGGTATGCCCCGGTAACCGATCATGAGCTGTTCTTCGCCACCTTGACGGTCGGAAGGGATCGGCTTAGAATAAGAGAGGTCCGCGGCGCACCTGAACGAATCGGGGGACGGCCCCTCGGAACCTCCTCCGGTGGCCGAAGCGTCCACGGGCCGAAGTGGCGGAATGGCAGACGCGGCGGTCTCAAAAACCGTTGGGGTAACACCCGTGTGGGTTCGAATCCCACCTTCGGCATACACATCTTCGGCAGTCCCATGCGGCAGCTGGCGTAAGGGCCGCGACGGACTCCCCATTTATTCTACCTCTTGCCCTCTTCACACAAAAATCCTTCTCATGACCGAACAGGCTCCCGCCCGGCGGGGTTTCTTTTCTAAAAATATCGGCCCGGTGGAACGCATGCTGTGGGCGCTGGCGGGTCTGGCGCTGATGGCAGTCGGGTTCGAGGTGTTCAACGCCCTGACCGAAACGGGCATCGGCCTCGTCTTCGTCTTTATCGGCTTCCTCGTTTTCCTCCAGGCCCCGATGGCATGGTCGCTGTGGAACGCGATAGCCGGACGCAGCACCTTCGAACGGGATGCGGAGTTCGAGCAAGGGTAATCTGCGGATCTGAAGATCGACTCGCGTTGGAAGAGATGCCTCGCCCCTTTCCTTCACCGGGAGAGGGGCATTTGTCGTACGTCCCCGTTCCGGGCCACAGATATTCCCGGGGCAATCCAGGACCCATCAGGGATCGTGGACGGCGATCACTTTCCCGTAGATCTTATCCAGAGGGGTCCAGCCGTTGACATGGCCCTTATTGTTGCTGATCTGATACTGGAAGCCATGCTCGTGATCTCCCCGGATCGCCGTGATCATGTGGGTGAACATCCACGGGCCGACCTTGCAAAAGACCGCATCCCCAACCTTGAGGTCTTCATGGGAACCCACGGGCGCGTAGGTACATTTCTGGCGGTGCTTGATGCGGGGATGCATCGAATTGCCGCTCTCCGCGAAAGTCACCGGCTTCCCTTCGCGTAGCGCCGCGATGTAGGCGGCCTTCCCGGTCAGGACGGGGGGAGCGTTCGGATCTTTCTTCTTTTTCTTCATCATTCCGTTCCTGACGTTCAGACTTCCTGGCTCTCGGCGGCCTTGCAATCCCGGCAGAGGTCTCCATGGCCCGATGGATTCCCCGCGCACTTACGGCAGAGCATCCGCTTACACCGGGGACAGAGGAAGCCGACCGGCGCCATCAGGATTTCCGAGAGCGTCTTTCTGCACCGGGCGCATCTCCATTCGACAAATCGATGGATCATACCGATACCGTCTCCTCTTTCAATTATGACTGACAGGACCAGGGAATTCGATCCCATATTGCTGCATTCATTCGTTCGGGACTTTCGATAGATCCCCTGCCGATGAGTCCAGTGCCCGCCTATAGGAACCCGTCTCGGGCCTGACTTCGTCTTGACTCGCCCATTCTCGGGCCAGGAGTGCATAGAGGACGCAATCGCCGAACTCGCTCCCGTAGCAGATCTTCTCGCGGAGGATGCCTTCCTGGCGAAATCCAAGCCGTTCAGGAATGGCGCGGCTCTTCAAGTTGTCCCAATCCACGGCCACCTCCAGGCGATGCAGCCCCAACTCCTCGAAGGCGTACGGGATCAGCGCCTGGAGGGAGCGGGTCATGATGCCCCGGCCCCGGAACCGATTCCCGAGCATGTAGTCGAGGTTCGCTGTGGGGGAATGAGGGTGAGGTCGAGACAATCCGACCACGCCCACCAGTTCTCCACTCAACCGTATCCCGGCCCAGAACCCGTATCCGGAGGCATGTCGCTCCATCGATTCCCGAATGAACGCCTCCGCATCTCCCCGGTAGAGCCACTCGTCCCGAAAAGCGGAATAGCCATCCTTCAGGTTTTCCAGGGCCGGGGCATCCGCCAGTTCAAGGAGGCGTAACTCGATGTCGCCATCAACGCAGATCCGCATCCGGGTCTCCGGTCTGAATTAGGGTTGATCGATAGAAGGGTAAATGTAGGCAGGATGCATTTTTATCCTTTAATAACAGGAACTGTTCAAAGAAGGGTCAAATGCTTTGATCATCCGTCCATAAGACTCATTAACGGAAGAAAAGCTTCCTGTTCAGGTCTGTATCGTAGTGTATTCCCCATCCATTCATCTGCCTCACGCCAGAATAACCGTTTGGACGTGATATGGGTGGTTGAGCTTTCTCTCTCGGGATAGTAGCAATCGTCCTCCCAACAAAAGAAGCCGTTTTCTAGAACCAGATTGGCTTCATCGATACTGGCATCAAAGTTGTGTGGAGGAGGTGACATTCGGAAATCATGTACCCCGATGAAGAGGAGTTCGATAGCGGACGGGTTTCTCCACTGGCGTTGAAGCAACATTCGGGCGCATACCCATGGCTCCACTGTCATCGACATGTCATCATCGACATAATGGCCCGTCCAAAGATGGGCTTCTCGAATACAGGCGTCATGGAAACCGCCGAACGCAGACATCAGTACCTCGATGCCTTCGTAATTCACTATTTCTGTCCAGTCCATCCCTCCTCCTAAGGATAAAGCAATCGGTCGGAATTCATCATCAGTGATTCACCAATCAAAGCTGGTCTGGAGGGCGACCTGCTGGTTCGACTTCGTGCCCCTGGGCCGGGGGAAGACCCGCTCGAACTCGTCGCCGAGCGCGGGTTTCAGCCGCTGCGCGAACTTGTACAGCTTTTCCGCCAGCCCCGCCCGGTCCTCGTCCCCCGCGTAGTGCTCGATGGACTCCAGCTTGCCGTCCGCCTTGCGGTAGACCAGGACGTACTCCCCGACCCGGACGTGCGGCAGGAGGTCCTGCCACCGGTCCCGCAGCGTCTCGCCGAAGGTGTTGGCGGTGACGCGCTCCCGCCGGACGAACTCCTTCGGGTCCATCTCCCCGCTCATGATCCGCCGCAGCGTGTCGGTGTAGAGGCGGGAGAGTCCCTCGGTGTCTCCCGCCACGAGCCGGTCGAGGGCTTTCGCGATAAACTCCCGCCCGAACCGCTCGTCGGACCGCGACCGCAACGCCGATCCTTTGTAGGTCACCGCGCCGCCCTCATCCACCAAGGCGTAGTTCTTCATCTTGAGCGAGACCATCGCGGCGTAGCTCCCCTCGTAGGCGAGCCGGATGCCGGGGGGCAGCTCCGCCGCGACCGCTTCCACGAGCGCCTGTCGCTCCTCCTCGGAGTCCGCGCCGGGCGGGGGCTGAAAGTAAACGCCGTCGGTGTCCACCTCGATGACGCTGCCGCCGCGCCGCTCCACCTCCGCCGAGATCCGCTGCACGATCTCCTGCCCCCCGCGCGTGACGGCCTCCGCCGCGTCGTAGTCGTTGAAGGCGAAATTCCCCGCGCAGAGGTAGCCGTAGAAGCTGTTGATGAGGATCTTGAACGACCCCTGCACGCCGTCCCAGTACGGCTTCTCGGCGGGGGGAGCGGTCTTGAGCCGGGCCTTCGCATCGAGGCGGCGGGCGGTCAGCTCCTTGAGCATGGGGAGGAAGACTCCCAGCCGGTCGGCGCTGGGGGCCAGGGCGCGGGTGAGCATGAGGCTGGGATAGAGGCTCTCCACGTCCACCTTGACGACGGGCTGGATCACCCCTGAGCGGCGGCATTCGGTGTACCCGCCGGGGATGCCCCGCCCCGGCTGGCTCAGGGGGACCGCCGCGCCTCGCCGGAGGTACTCGCGGATCATCAGGGAATCGACCTTCTCTCCCGTGCCCCCGACGGCGGCGCGCTCGTAGGTGTCGGGGACCATCTGGGTGACGTAGAAGTCCGTCGCGCCGACGATCTGCATGATGCGGGCGGTCTCGCGCACGTCGTGGCGAGCGTACTCGGCGACGCGCTCCGGATTCTCCCGGATCTCCTTCAGCATGGCCGCGCGATCCACCAGCACGCGCTCCTCTTCCGCCACCCCCAAAGCCCGCGCGACCTCTTTCAACCCGTAGCTGTCCCACTCGCCGCGCGCCCAGTCGAACCGCTGGGCGGCGAACATCGTGTCGAGCACGTGCCGCCCGTAAAGATGTACGGGCGCAAAAGGCCGCGTCATCCCCCCGATGACGCAGGAACGCTCCGGCAAGACCTGCGGCGCGGAGCCGTCCCGCCCCAGCGCGAGCGGAATCCCCAACCGCCGCGCGCGGGCGACGAGATAGGGGAGGTCGAAGCCGAAGATGTTGTGCCCCTCGATCACATCGGGGTCACGCTCATGGATGGCTTCGATGAGGCCGGCGAGAAGGGTCCGCTCGTCGCCGTGAAGGATCGTTTCCCATCCGTAATTATCCCGCAGGGCGATGAGGAGAATGCGGTTCGACTCGGCGTTGGGGTTGAGTCCCTCGGTTTCGAGGTCGAGCTGGAGCCGGTGCACGTCCTCGAACACCCTCCCTTTGAACAGGGTGATTCCGCTCCGGGCGAGGAACTGCTTCTCGGTGGACCCGTAGCCGAGGACGGGATGCCCCGCCCCCCGGAGATCGCGGCGGGCGTCGAGCATGGCGGCGCGGGAGGGGAATTCAGCCAGGAACCGCAGCCCCTCGCCGTCGAGTTCGGTCCAGTCCGCGCCGGGGAGAACATGGGGCTGCGTGGCGAGGAGCCAGGGCCGGAAGGGCCGGTTCTCCTCCACGATCCCGTCCGGCGTGCGGAGGAAGAGGCGCGCGGAATCATCGCCGGCCTCCACGGCGACAACGTGGGGGGTGGGATCATCCCCGAAGAGGAGCGCCTGCGGGTCGGTCCGGGAGGCCATCCCCACCCCAACCGCAATGCAGGGAGCTTGGATGGAATCTTTTTGAGGGGGTCTAGTTCGCATCTCTTCTATTCTGAGGTCTACCCTGTATAGGGTAGAACCTATCATCTGAAGCGATCATCACTCCGGTCTCGAAGGCCTTCCTCATCTCTACCCTGGAAGGTCTTTACTGGATCACCGTGCTCGTAGAGTCGTTTCGGAGGGGCGGCCCTTCGACATGGACCGTGTTGCGGCGGAGGAAGGTGTGGCCCGCGTCCTTCGCAATGCGAATGCCCGCCGGCCCGTCGTAGATATGGGTGCCTTCGATCACGTTCCAGTCCTTCAGCGGGGCGGTGGGAGGAAGGCCCGGAATCTTGTGGGTGGCCGGCTCCAGATTGATCCCGAACCGTCCCTCCGGCTCCTCCCCTTGCAGCCAGGTGGGCTGGATGTGGAGGCTCGGGCGGTAGCGGAAGTCCACCACCTCGGAGAAGCGCACGGTGTTGCCGAAAACCAGCGGGCCGCGCAGGGTGATGTTCCCGCGCCCGACCGTCCGGGAACCGATGAGGTCGCAGAACGCGACGGGAGAGGGGGCGTCCGTGTTCCACGCCCACAGGTACAGCCCTTCCCCGTCCCGCAGGACGTGCCCGTCCACCACGTGGCCGTAGTTGTTGCCCCAGAAGCCCGACCCGTTGGCGGTGTACCACTCTACGGCTTTTCTGTCAGTGCCGCCCACGCCGCCTGGGCATTGCGATAGCGCTCGGCAATCTGCGTGACCGGTTTATCGCCAAGGGGGATGACGTAAACCCTCTGTCCGTCCACCACCTGAGTGCCTGCCTTGACGACCTGGCCGTTCCGTTCGATAATCGGGGATCCTTTCAACCCGAACACCAGCAACGCGCTCGCCCTGCCCTCACCTCCTTTCTGGTTATCGGGCAGCGCGTAATCCACCCACAGCTTGTTCTCTTTGGGACGGACAATGACGCGCGCGATTCCCAGGCGGCCATCGGCTTTGACCGTCACGCCGCCGGGCGTGCTCAATGACCAGAACGCCGGGTCGGGAAACGGATTGAAGCCGGCATAAGTGCCGCTGATCGGCTCCGTCTGCAGGTAAGCCATGCGTCCAGCTTCGCTCTTCAAGACCGCGCCGTTTTTTTTCAGATTGCCGGTTGTGCCCTGCACCGTCAGCGTGCTGTCGCGGTCGATGCCGGGCTGATTGTAGGGCCAGGCGCCGTTGACGCGGCGGTACGGGAAGAGTTGATCGGTGCCGCCGCCGGAATACTCAGGGCGGAAGCCCGTTTCGAACCGGTCATCGCCGCTCCGGAACGAGACGTTGAGCTGCTTCTTCTCCTCGTCCCACTGAGTCTCCAGTTGGGCCGCGTTCAGATGTTGCTGAAAGGCGGTGAAATCCTTGTATTCGGTCGCATCGCCGACTTCGATGGCGAAGCCGCCGTAGGCCCGGTCTATCTTCGTCCAATCGGCATCCTCCGCCAGTGGCGCGTCCTGCTTGAGGTTGTATTGCTCGATGAGCAGCGTCGCCTTTGCCTGGCCGCCGCCCTGCATCGCCACCATAGGCCCGGTGTCATCGGTGATGACGACCTCATCGCTGCGTCCCAGGTCGGTTGAAGGCAGGGGAATGATGCCGGTGTAGCTGACGCCGTCGCGAATCGTGATGCGTTGTCCGGCTTTGACTTTCACCGGGTACGCCGTAGCGCGCTGTCCGTCCACATAAATTTCCCAGGTCGGATTCTTCTGAAAGTTGAAGAGGCCGATAGTGGTTTGCAGACTCTTCACCTCGGCGACGGACGGCGCCGGATAGCTCTCTTTCTTCCACGGGCTGGTCATCACGATCATCTTGTTCTTGTGCTGCAAGGTCGCCATACCACCGAACTGCCCGACTATGCCGCCCCTTTCTCTGCTGTCAAGGAGATTCGTTCGGTTGACGCCGGGACGGACCAGCAGGGTGGCGATTTCATCCATGTTTCGCACAGTTTTATCGGTGCGCCGCCACTGCGCCATGACGGGAACGGTGCCGCCGGTATCGTGGTCGACGCTCGCCACGCCGTAATGGCGGCCCAGGTAATTGCGCTTCCACAGCGGCGTGGCGGAAAAGCCGCCCCACTGTTTGTAAGAGTTCGTCATCTGGTAGGGCAGCGGTTTCTCGTCCACCATGTTCGCCACCCATTCCGGAGCCCAGGAACCGTTGAGCGTCTGCTGCGCGATCATGCCGGGCAGGGCATCCTGGCCCAGCGCCTGCATGCCGCCATAGATCTCTTTGTTGTTGAGGTCGGTCAGCGCACCATGATGGGAAAGCGTGTGCACGATGTGCTTGGTGCCGTCCTGCTGCACGAAGACGTAAGCGGGGCCGGTGCGGCCCGAGGGCGCGATGAAGCGGCGCAGGCCCGGATGGTAGGACGAGGTCAATTCCTCCACCGACTTCGCCAGGATGCTTTGCCCCATCATGCGGTCGAGTGGGGTGGGGCCGAAATCGGCGAACATCTTCTGGTCTTTGAGCGAGATCGCGAAGTAGTAATGGTCGAGCGATTCCTGAGTGCTGCCGTCGAACCAGCTCCAGGTGCGCAGCGGCCAGGTCTCGAGGCCGTGCCGCCCGTCGGCCATGGCGCGCTCGCTGCCGATGATCGCGCCGCCGAGCAAAGCGCCCAGCGCGGCGGTGTGATTGAAGTTCATCGTGCTCATGTTCTGCGTGTAGGAGTAGCGATAGAAACTGACGTTGCCGCGCCAGTCCCCGGTACGGGCGTAGTACTTGAAGACGTTCTCCTGCCTCCTGTCCTCAGCGACATTCGCCTGCACATGGGCGAAATCTTTGGTCTCGCGCCAGGGCATCAGCCACGCCGTCCAGTACTCCTGCCAGAACTGGCGTACCGGCGCCGGCCACGCCGCGGCATACAGATAATACGACTGCAACTTGTCCGGCACGTCCCAGCCGTCCCAGCGGCGGGGCATGTTCGACAGCATGTCGTCAATCCAGGCGGCGTAGGCTTCGGGCGTGTCGGGAATCGAGGTGAAGCCGCCGAGCGCCTTTAGTTCGGAGACGCGCTGCCACTGCCAGGCCGGCATCCACGCCGGGCGGTTGAAGCCGTACTTCTGGGACAGGAGTTTAATCTGCGCCGCGTTCGGCATCACGGCCGTGGGCTGCCCGCCCGTTTTGTTCTTGTGAAGCTGCGCCGCCAGGGCCGGCACGTTCACGGTCAGATCAGCCGTGCGAAGCGGTGCCGCCTTATCGCCGGGCATGAGCGTGACGACGAGCTTGGGAGTGTGAACCAAAATGCCCCGCCCCGCCGTCGCCACACCCCATTCGTAGCCGCCTTGATGGTAGCGCACGTCATAGGTCTCCCATTTGCGAACGAGGAGCCCGCAGCTCTCGAAGGTGCGCAGCCGCTCCTGCGGCGTTGAGCCGTAAGCGGGATCACGCAGCACCGGCGTCACGTCGAGGCGGCCCTGGGGGTTCTTGTGCGAGACCTCGGCGGGGCCGAACCGAGTCGGGAAGCGGTCCTGCTTTACATCCTGCGCGCCGAATTTTTTCCAGTAGCCGGAGCCGTTGATAAAGGCGTTGTAAGTCGGGCCGATCTTCGCATCCGCGACCCAGGGCTTGCGCAACGCCCAGGCGACGGCGTGCCACTGCGGCGGAGTCTTCACCCACAAGTCGCCCATGAACGACAGGCCGGACGGCTCTTTGTAGCCCTCGGGCCACAGTTCGGTATCACGGTAAGGGAGCAGAACTTCCGCCTTGCTCAGGGTGTAGCCTTTCGCCATCTGAGAAGCGATCTTTTGAGCCGCGCCGGGGAAGCGTACCAGCAGACTGCGATGCTGGGCGTCGAAAACCAGCGCGCCGGGCCTGGCGCCGTTATCGCGTTTCGCGGGAAACCAGACGGCATTGGGGCCTTTGCCGTATGGGCCCTTGTCCACTTCTTCGACCGCGCCGCTTTCATCGAGCACGACCGGCGTGTCCCACATCTGCCGGAAGCCGCTGATGCCGGCGGTTTGCGGCTGCTCGAAAGTCATGGTCACCGGCTCTTGCGCCGGCGCAGGACGCGTACACAGAATGAGTCCGCCGCAGAGCAGCAGGGCATGGCTGAAAGTGCTTAAAGCAAGGTGTGCCTTGAGATGGATCATTGTCTTATTTCTAATCCTTTGCTTCTGAACGGATCGAGGGCTTCACATGTGAAGTTCCTCTGTCGGAACGCGCTCATTTGGACACCGTGCTCGGGGAATCGTTGCGGAGGGGCGTCCCTTCGACATGGACCGTGTTGCGGCGGAGGAAGGTGTGGCCCGCATCCTTCGCGATGTGGATGCCCGCTGGCCCGTCGTAAACGTGGGAGCCTTCAATCACGTTCCAGTCCTTCAGCGGGGCGGTGGGAGGAAGGCCCGGAATCTTGTGGGTGGCCGGCTCCAGGCTGATCCCGAACCGTCCCTCCGGCTCCTCCCCTTACAGCCAGGTGGGCTGGATCCGGCTGAATGCCTCCGGGTTTCCAGCCAACCGGCGCCTTTGAGCTTCCTACGGCTTCCAGCGGAACAGGTGGTTCTTCGCGCGAAAGCCGCTGTTCTCCGAGAAGACCACGTACTCCCCGTTCTTGCGCTTGAACGCGGTGACCCCCATCTGCATGTCCTCCCACGCCATTTGCCCCGAGATTTCGGGACCGGCGTTCAGGATGAGGTCCCGTTTCCCCGTAGCCGCGTCGTAAACGTGGATCGGTCCCCACATCTCCGCGACGAAGATCTTATCCTCTGCCACGTCGAACGCTTCCCACTGAAACCCCAGGCCGTAGGGGTTCGGCGAGGTGTACATAAAATTCGGATCGGAATCCGGATCAGGGAGGTTGATCAGCCAGCGCGCCTTCCGATTGCCCGCGCTCCATCTATCATAGCGAGCCAGATAGGAGTGCGTGTTCTCCTTGTCGCTCTTGCGCTCCTTTGCGGGACCGAGAAGATACATCACGTCCCGTTCGGAATCGTAGACGACCCGGCCTTGCTGGCCCCAGGTGCTGACGGGAGTCCCGGTGCCGGGAAACGGGATGTCCTCGTAATCGCCCGGTCTGGTGCCATAGAGCGGGACCCCATGCTCGTTCAATCCTTTGAAGATGAAGCGGCGCAGGATGGGAGTTCCCGCCATCCAGACCGTCCAGATGTCGCCCTTCTGATCGACGTGGTAACTCTGGAAGGCGCCGTTCGGACGCGGTACTTTTGAAACTTCCTCCGAAGTCTCTTTCCCGTCGCCGTTCCGGTCCGTCCAGACCTCGCATTCCCCCGTGTCTCTGATCCTTCCGGCGGGGACCGCGATGTGGCCGTCAAATCGGAAGATCCCGGCGTAGTCGACGCTCCCCTGCCCGCTGGTGTATATAGCGAGGCTGCGCTTGGGCCCCACACGGCGGACCACGGCGCTGCTGCTGTTGATGTGTCGATGACCGGGGGACGCTGACGTCGGTGCCCGCGGTCGAGCTGGCGGTTGTCCTCCTCGGCTTCCCCTTGGTCGCAACGCTGGGGGCGTGGCTGGCACCGAACCGCACCGACGAGGCGCTGGCCCGGCCGATGCTCGACTGATCAGCGCCTCGGATCCCGAATCTCTGGGTAGAGCGGATGGCGGTTGAGGATGTCGGCGGCGCGCCTGG
>JAHWJO010000029.1 GCA_019348365.1 Armatimonadota bacterium
TCTTCATGTCGAATCCTTTCTAGCTTATGCTGCTAGCAAGTGCCGGATTCTAACATATCTTGTGGACCAGTTTTTGGGGAGCATGTCACAACACGCTGTCTTCCGGCCACCCCTTCAAGAGGAGAGGGACCCCCATGACTCCATCGCATTAAACTGATACAGATAGAGAGGGGCCTGACCCGGCAGATTGTAAACGGAGAATCCCTCTCCCAGTATTGGGAGAGGGCCAGCGCGAAGCGCGGGGGTGAGGGCGACCCCCATCTCCCCGAACCCTGCCGATCATAGGATCGAGCGGATGATGCCGCCCTCCGCTCGCACCGCCGCCCCGTTGATCGCGGAAGAAACCTCCGAGCAGAGAAAGACCGCGACAGCGGCCACGTCCTCCGGCTCGCCGAACCGTTGAAGCAGCGAGGTTGCGCCTTCCCCCTGAAAGAATCCCCGCTGGAGGGTGGCGATGTCGGTGCCTTCCCGTTCCGCGATCCCGCCCATGAGCCGCTCGATCCCCTCGGTGTTCGTCGGGCCGGAGAGGATGCTGTTGACGGTTACCCCCGTGCCGCGCGTCATCTCCGCCAGCCCCCGCGCGAGCCCGATCTGGGCCGTCTTCATGACGGAGTAATGGATCATACCCGGCGTGGGCTTGACCCCCGCCTCGCTCGCGATGAAGAGGATTCGTCCATGGCCCCGCTCCAGCATCCCCGGCATGAGGGCGCGCGTGATCCGGACGCCGCTCATCACGTTGAGGTTGAAGAGATGCAGCCACTCCTCCTCGCCGATCTCGAAAAAAGGCTTCAGCTCGAAGTACCCCAGGTTGTTCACAAGGAGATCAACCGGCGCGAGGGCGGACGCTTCTCGCGCGAGGCGCTCCGCCCCCTCCGGAGTGGAGAGGTCCGCCGCGATTCCATGGACCTTCTCCGACGTGTCCGATTCCGCGCCGAGTTCCTGAACGGCGGCCCGGAGTCGCTCCTCCGAACGACCATTGAGAACGACCCGCGCGCCCTCGCGAAGGAGGCCCGCCGCGATGGCCTTCCCAATGCCCTGCGTCGATCCGGTGACCAGCGCCGCCTTATCCTGAAGGTGAAGGTCCATGAAGACTCCGAAATGATGATGAAGAACTCCGAAGGTGGAGAACGCCGAGAAGGCGTCCATCAGGAGAAAGCCTGACCGGACGATGATCGGGCGAACGGTGGGTCTGAGGTTGAACCGAAGACCGACACCGTCGGTGATCAGTACGCCGCCGGGGCTTCCTCCTTGGGCGTGACCCGGCCCTCCCAACTAAAGTAATTGTCGAAAAGCCGCTTCACCGTGGGCGAGAGTTTATCATCGAGGCCGAGCGCGTCATACCAGCGGCGATACTTCACCAGGTCATCGGCGTTCGAGGGCTTGTCCGTCCGGGCGAGGATCGTGTGGAGGGTTCGACGGAACACGCCAGGCTCGGTCTTGCCCCGGTGGAACGCATGGGAGTGCATGAAGAGCACGTCCCCCGGCTCCAGTTCCGCCACGATCTCCCCCGGCAGCGGTCCCCTCCCGGTACGCGACTGCGCCTGCTCCTCCTCGGTCAGGGGCCGCCGGTGCGAGCCGGGGATAAGGCGGAAGCTTTTGTCCGGGTAGAGCGCCGTATTGAACTGGATGTGCTTCTGCGACCCGTCGGGGGTGTAGACCTCGTCCGGGCCGTCGCGGTGCCAGATCAGGTCGTATTCCATGTGCTCGTCGGACCAGATCGCCTTCAAGCCCTCCACCCGCAGGTCCTCCCCCAGGATGGATGCAAGCGCGGAGAGGAGGGTTTCGTTCTCCAGGTAATCCGTGAACTCCGGCTCGTACAGGTCGGGGTGCAGCAGGGAGTTGCAGCCCCAGGTCTCCCCGTTCATGATCCGCGTGCCGTACTCTTTGCTCGGGTTCGCCTTCACCTTCTCGACCATGCGCTCGTACGCGGCGCGGTATCGCGGCAGGTCCGCCTCACTGACAACGTTCCGGACCGCTACGTACCCGTCATCATAAAATTGTCGCACCTGCTCTTCCGTCAACGCCATTCGTTTCTCCTCATCCAACGGGTGACGCTCGTTTCCACGGTTTCTCCAGCAGGGGCAGGCGACCTTCAGGCCAGCGTGGCCGACCGCACCCATCGCTTTCTTCCACCCCCTGCGGGCCCATGGCCTCGTGCCGGCCGGATCAGCGTCTTTGCTCCGAGCCGCTCCGTGGGCGTCTTCTCCTCGCGCCGCCCTCCATCAGAAGCTGCCCCGCGCCGTCCAACCGCTTTGACGCTGGCCCACGCACTCGCATACTCCGGACAGTTCCCCGACCGGCTCAGGAGCGCGATGCCGTTGGGAACCCTTGACCTGCACGCCGCGCAATTTCGATAATAGGATAGCACATCTCCGACGTTTCACCCGTCCGATGCCGGATCGCCAGCGTCCGCTTTCAGAGGAGACAGGGCATCGCTGACATGAGGCTGAATCCCACCGCATGATCTCTCCCGCTGCCCCGCCGATGGCCACGCCGCCCGCTGACGGACCTTCCCGCGACATCGCCTTCGACAGCTACAAGGGGATCGCCATTCTGGCGGTGATCCTCCACCATGTCAGCAGCATCGGCATCCGGCAGACCGAACCCGGCACGACGTCGCACCTCGCCGTCGTCGGCCTCAACCGTTTTCTGCTCTTCTGCGTCCCCGCGTTCATCTTCCTGACCGTCTTTCTCCTCACCCGGAGCCTGATCCGCCGGCCCGCCCCCCCGGTGAAATTCTGGCGCAACCGGTTTCCCCGCATCCTGATCCCGTACCTCTTCTGGAGCCTGTTCTACATCGGCTATCACGCCTGGGACCGCCCCGGCACGCTGGAAGAGTATCAGGACCCCCAGCGGTGGGTGAACTGGCTGCTGCTCGGCAAATCCTATTACCATCTCTACTTCCTCGTCATCATCCTCCAGGTGTACCTCGTCCTGCCGGGCTGGGTGCATGCGGTCCAGAGCCACACCCGTTCCACCCGACTCCAGCATCTCCTGCTCCTGCTGGCCGTGGCGGGGATCACGACCCTCTCCCTCGAAACGGCACGGCTGACCGGGAATCCCCCGCTCCTGCTGGGGATCGGGTGGGCCGCGCTCGCCGGTACAATCTACCTCTTCATCGAGTGGTTCTGCGCGCGGGGACTCAAGGCAAGGCTCGGTTTGGGACTGTGGGCGGCGCTCGCGTTCGCCCTTCAGATTGGGGCGTACGGCCTCCATAAGATCGCCATCCAGAGTCCCTACCCCGCCACGTTCCTGCTCTCCTACCTCCTGCCGGTCCTGCTCGGACTCTGGACGGCGTGGCGCTGGGACTCGTTCAAAAAGCGAGGGCCGATCCACCGGTGGACGCTGGCGATTTTGACCCTGGCGGCGTTTGCGTACTTCATGCCCCCGGCCCTGCGCGTGGTGGACGAGCTGCCCGTCGATTCACTGCACTACCAGGCTACCTACACCGTCTTCACGAGCGCCGCGCTGTTCTGGCTGTTCGGCGTGGCGCTGGACCTTTCGGTGCGATGGCCCCGGCTGTGCGGCATCCTGGCGGTCCCCGGCGTCCATTCGATGGAGCTGTACCTGATCCATCCCGCCATCCTCACGCAGATCACCCGCCATCCCATTCAGGGGACGCCGGGGGAGCTGGCCCTCACCATCCTCGTCCTCTTCCTGGACCTGACCGCGATCTCGCTGCTGATTGCCGTCCTGCTGCGAAGAATCGGGTTGGGGGAACTGCTCTTCGGGAAGTAGAATGAGGGAAAGAAGCGCAGCATCCGAACCGAAACGCTGTCCAAAACTGAAATCGACCAAGACCCTTCACATATAAAGGATCAACTTTATGCCCGACCCGTCCCCTGCATCGGCTACGAACCCCGCGAGTCCCTCCGCCACCAACACGGCTCAGGCGATGGCCTCCGCGCCGGACCCGTCGGTCTCCGCCGCCGGGGAACTCACCCTCCCCCCGTGGGCCTCCGAGATCAAGCGAAAGTACGAATCCGGCGAGGCGGGGCAATTTCTCCTCCACGGCAACGTGTTCGATCTCGTGCCGTTCCGCAACAGCTTCGTCTGGCTGAAGGATTTCCTCATCCGGGGCCTCTCCGGCGGCAAGGAGATGGTGGTCACTTACAACCTGAGCGAAGGGATCGGGTTCGCCACGGAGCCGATGAAGGAGGAGTTCAAGCGGTTCGTCGAGGTGCTCCAGAGCCTCGGGAATCTCCCGTCCGGCATGTCGAACCCGGCCCTCTACGCCGCCCGGCCCGACCTCATCAAAGATCCCGTGCTCGCCCTGCCGATCCTCGAAAAGCTGATCGAGATGCGGAACCGGCTCTTCATCGTCGTCGATCACCTCGACAAGATCTGCCCGCCCCACGAGCTCGCCCATATGAGTTACGAGGACCGGCGCAACCTCGCCACCCTCCAGCGGTGGTCGGTCCACCCCAAGCTGCTCAACCGCGACAACGTCGTCATCATGATCGCCAAGAACCTGGGCGACGTGCATCGGGAGTTGCGCGGCAACCCGCTGCTGGACATCGTGGAGATCTCCTTCCCCGACGCGGATGAACGACAGGAATTCATCGTGAACCGGGCGGAAAAGGAGGGCGCGAAGCTCGACCTCTCCCCCGAACAGCTCGCCATCCACACGGCGGGCCTGACGCGGCTCGGCATCCAGAGCTTCCTCCGGCAGTCCCGCCAGAGCGGCGAGCCGATCACCCTCGCCATGGTGCGCCGCCGCAAGGACGAGATGTTCTCCGAGGAGTACGGCGGGCTCGTGGAGGTGATCGAGCCCCGCTTCGGCCTGGAAGCGGTCGGCGGCCTGGAGGATATCAAGAAGGACCTCCGCACCGTCATCCAGCTCCTCCAGGAGGGCAACCGGTACGAGGCCCCGATGGGCGTGGGGCTCATCGGCCCGCCGGGGACGGGCAAGACGATGATCGCGAGCGCCATCGCGAAAGAGGCGAACCTTCCGTTCCTCCGCCTCGGCGACATCCGCGACAAGTTCGTCGGCGAGAGCGAGAAGAACGCCGACCGCGTCCTCACCCTATTGCGGTCGCTCGCACCGGTCGTCGTCTTCGTGGATGAGATCGACCAGGCGTTCGGCACGCGCGGCGAGCGGGGAGATTCCGGCGTCTCGCAGCGCATCTGGGCGAAGTTCAGCGAGATGCAGGGGAATTCCGCCTACCGGGGGCAGATCCTCTGGATGTGGGCCACGAACCGGCCCGACATCATGGACGAGGCGACGAAGCGCCCCGGACGGCTGGGGGACCTCAAGATCCCCTTCTTCTTCGCGGCGCAGGACCCGGAAGCGGTCATCCGGCGCGTCGCCGAGAAGAACCACGTCCCCCTGCGCGTGCCCGACATGGCCCCGGTGCTGGAGCTGGTGAAGGGGTACTCCGCGGCGGAACTGGAGGCGGTGACGCTGCAATCGCGCTGGGTAGCGCGGCGGAACGGTCACAAGAACGTCACCCAGAACGACCTGACCGCAGCGGCGGAGGACTACATCCCGGCCCGCAACGACAAGGTGATCGAGTACATGGAGATCCTCGCCATTCTGGAAGCCAGCTCGAAGCGGCTGCTCCCCGCCAATTACCGGGAGGGATACGACCGCAATGAGCTGGTTGAGCGCGCCCACTACCTCCGGATGGAGCTCAGCGCGCGGGGGCTTCTGTAGTAGGCTCGACCGGGACCATGCGGACCTGCGGGAACCGCACCTGCCAGTCCTCCCGCTCATAGGCCGGCACGTACTCCATCGTGATCGGCGGAAGGGTCCCGCTCGCATTCTTGCCGTCCAGCGCGAGCCAGCCGGTGAGGGTGCGCCACCCCTCCGATTCCGGGCGTTCCCGGAAGGCGGCGCGGTCCGGCTCCAGCGTGAACGGCAGGTCGTCCCCCGTCGCCCATTTGACGGGGTTCCAAGATCCAGCGACGTTCACGAACGGCATCCTTTCGGGGGGCCGCCGCCGGAACCGCTCCTGAATCCGGATCTCGGCCAGCGCGATCACCCCTTTCAGCGGATGGCCGGGGAGCCGGGGAGTTTCCGCCTCGATCCCCGCCAGTTGCAAGTGGAACGCCCCCTCGCTTGTGAGCATTTCGGCTTCCCCGGCGGAATTCTGCCCGCCGGGCTGAAGCGTGATCCTCCGAATCCGGTCGGCAGGGAAGGTCCCGACTTCCACCGCGAGGTCCAGCCCCCCGTCGCTCAAATCGCTCTGAAATTCGGCCTGGGCGGCGTAAATTCGGGCCTCGAAGACCGGATTCTGCTCCATTCGGATCTGTTGCCCGGAGGAGTAAGACCCCTTCCCCCGCCATGTGACTTTTGGGACCGACTCCCAGAACAACGCCGTCCTGGGGGTCTCGACCTGCCCCCGGACGACCAGCACGACCCCTTTCGTCTGCGACGCCGGCTGGGGTCGGGCGGGGTACACCCGCACCTCGTTGAGCGTCACGGAGATCGGCCCTTCCCGCTGTGTCCTCACGGACGTATTCTCGTAGAGCGCGGGAGCATCCGGCGCGATGATCGTATCTTTATCGCGGTCGGCGCGTTCCATCGGCGTTTCCGAAACCGGAGGATGAGCGACCGGTTCCGGACCGTCCTGGGGACGGCTGACCCAGAACCCCGCCCCCACGCCCAGAAGGACCGCCACCATGATCCCGGTCACCCCCTGCCACGAGAGCGGTCGTCCGTAGAAGCCCCTCGACGCTGTCGCAGTCTGTCGCTCCATGGTTCTCTCCCTTCTTCCCAGGCGTTGCGCCCACGTACGACGGGGCGTATCGGATCCGGAAAGGGCCCGATCCACCGCGCGCCGGGCCAGGCCGGGAGGCGTCTCCGGCAACGGTTCGGCGTTGAAAGCGATCTTAAGAAGTCGATATTCCTGCACACGATCCCGGCACTCCGGGCAGTGAGTCAGGTGATCGTGCGCCTGAGCCGCTTCCTCCCGTCCCAATCGCCCTTCGCTGTAGGCGTACAGGTTCTCATCCGACTCGTGTTCCGTTCGTCTCATCATCGTCCCTCATCCATCAGGGGCTTCAGGCGTTCCCGGAGGCGCTTCATCCCCCGGTGGACCCGTGTCAGTGCCGTATTGAGCGGGATTCCCAGTACTTCGGCGATCTCAGCGTAAGACAACTCCTCGGACAGCCGGAGCGTCACCGCCTCCCGGAAAGCGGTGGGGAGGCGACGGACCTCCTCCCGGATCGTCTCTTGAAAACCGCATATCAGCGCCTGTGCTTCCGGATCGGGCTGCTCGTCCGCCAGGGGAATTTCGCTGATGTCCACCGTCGCTTCACGCCGTTTTTTGCGTGAGGTCAGGCAGACGTTCAACGTCACCCGATAGACCCAGGTGCTGAACGAGCTGTCTCCCCTCCAGGCAGGAAGGGACCCGACCATTCGGATGAAGGCTTCCTGGGCGAGGTCTTCGGCATCCTGGGCGTGCCCGGAAATTCGGAAGGCGAGCCGGAACACCACGTCCTGGTACGGCTCCAGCAGCTCCGTCAGGGCGTCAGAGTCTCCACCCCGAGCCCGTTCGAGCAGAGTTCGGGACGGTTCCGATAGGGGGGAGGTTGTTTCGGGGGAGCGGTCAGCCACGAGTTTCCACCGTTTCCCAACTTAGAGCACGCCCCTCAAGGGCGGTGAGCGGGATCGCCTTTCACATCTTTCGACTCCACGAGCCCGCGTTCTATTCCCGGTTTTTCAAAGTACGTCGAAGAACACGACAGGCCATTCCCTCTCGCTTGCAAACCGGGATGAATCCGTCCGTTCTCACCAGAGGAGAGATGCGCGGAAGAGGAAGCAACAAAAAGCGCCCCTCTTCCGGCGGGGAAGAAAGGCGCTCTACGGCACGACTCCGCAGTGAAGCCAGATCACATTTTCTTTTTCAGATTTACATCGATCTCCTCGTATTCGGGGAAACGGCCCTCCTTCTTCTTGGAGAAGACGAGGTCCCCGTCCAGCGTGACTTCAAACACGCCCCCGCCCGAAGGAACGATCTCGAACGACTGGATCTTATTCTTATACTGGTTCAATACCTGCTCCGCCAGACCGACGGCCCGTGACATATACCCTCAAGCGGTGCAGTACTCCACTCGCAGTTTCATCGTTCGATCCTTTCCGAATCAAGGCTTCGTAAGATGATTTGTCTGATTCATACCCACTTTCAGCCCGGTGAATACTCCATCTGGCAGCGCAGAGCGGCGACCAGGGCATCACGATCCCTCTGCCGACCTATGGGCGTAATCGTCTGAGCGATCAGCGATAGCGCTTCATCCGGAGTGACCCAGCAGACCGCCTCGGTTTCCGCATCCCACTCCCGCGAGATACACAGGGGTCGCATCAGGTAGTAACGGGTATAACACGTCTCCGACTCGAACACGCCGGGGATCTCAGCCCTGATCTTACAGGTGCAGCCGGTCTCTTCCCTCACCTCGCGAAGGGCGGTCTCTTCCGGACTTTCACCCCCATCCGGCGCGCCCTTCGGGAAGGTCCAGGCGTATCCGCCCCAGCCGCCCCTGGGGCGGCGGAGCAGTACGCGTCCGGCATCATCGAACACGATTCCCCCATACGCCACTTCGGATTCCGGAAGATCGCCTGACGACAACGCCTTCACCCCGTTCGCCCGATGATAAACTGCAACGGCCCTGGGGCTACCTAACTGACGGAGAAGACGCCCTTCTCTTTCAAGTGATTCAGGATTTGATCCACGCACTCTTCCACGTTGTTCCGGTCCGTCCGCACGACGAGCTCCGGGTTCTCCGGCTCCTCATACGGCGCGGAGATGCCGGTGAACTCCGGGATCTGGCCCGCGCGGGCTTTCTGGTACAGCCCCTTGGGGTCGCGCTTCTCGCACTCTTCCAGCGCGCACTCCACGTACACTTCGATGAAATCGCCTTCCTCCTGCACCGAGCGCGCCTGGTTCCGGTCGTCGCGGTAGGGGGAGATGAACGCGGTGACGTTGATGACTCCCGCGCTCGTGAACAGCTTCGCGACCTCCCCGATGCGCCGGATGTTCTCCGTGCGGTCTTCCGGCGAGAACCCGAGCCCTTTGTTCAGGCCCATGCGGATGTTATCGCCGTCCAGCACGTAGGAACGGGCGCCCTGCTGCCAGAGCCGGTAGTCCAGCTCGTTCGCTATGGTGGATTTGCCCGAGCCGGAGAGGCCCGTCAGCCAGATGGTGCAGCCCTTATGGCCCGCTTTCTGTTCCCGTTCCTCGCGGGAGACGGTGTGCGCGTGCCAGGTCAAATTCGTATCGGTGGAAGACATGCTCCATAACCTTTCTCGTTAGTTTCGCGAGCGCGGGCATTAACGTCCCGCACGCATGGGAACGCTCTCTTTCAAGAGGAAGTATTACGCCTCTCCGCGCCCATGGCAAATCCCCCTCTGAGGGGGAGGGTCACGATGACGGTGGTCCCCTGCCCCGGCGCCGATTCGATGGCCATTTTACCACCCACCGCTTCGGCGCGCTCCCTCATACACGCCATTCCCATCCCGCCGTCCTTCACCGCCTCCGGATCGAACCCTTTCCCGTCGTCCCGCACGAGAATTCGCAGGGAGTCCTTTTTCTCCTTACACGCTTCGACCCGGATCCGACTCGCATTTGCGTGCTTAACAGTGTTCGTCATGGCTTCCTGAACGATCCGCACAGCCGCCACCCGGATCGCCGGGCGGGGATCGGGTATCTCCTCCACGTCTACTTTCACCTCGACCCCCGTCCGTTCCGCAAACCGCTGCCCGTAGTGCCGCAGCAGATCCGCCAGCGGCTCATCCGCCAACTCCGCCGGGCGCAGGTGGAACACGTAATCGCGAACCGAGTCGAGTGATTGCCGGAGGGCCGTCTTCTCTTCGTCCAGCATCGTCGCGGCTTCCTCCGGCGATTGTCGCAGGATTCGCCGGCAAACCTCCAGCCGCAGTACGCTTCCGACGAGGGTCTGGTTCAGGCTGTCGTGTAGCTCGCGGGCGATGCGGTTGCGGTCCTCTCCCACCACGACCTGCTCCCGCAGTACCGCGATCTCCCGCTCCTGCCGTGCGCGTCCCTGGGAAAGCGCCTGCGCCATCCGCCCGATGACCAGCAGGAAGAAGAACCGCACGATGAGTCGGGAAATCTCCTCATGGCCGTCCCCTGTGGCGGTCCCGGAAACCGACGATCCGTTCATGGAAGGGAAGCGGAAGTGCCGGAAAAAACCGACCCAATCCTGAAGCGAAGTCCCGGCGAGAATTGCAGCGGCGTACGAGACCACCACGAGGAGCCCCAGGACCTTCAGCGTTTGGGGACGGGGACTGAGCGCCCCCGCGATGAGCTGAAACAGGTAGAACAACCAGAGCTCGCTGTGAATGCCCCCGGTGAAATAGACCGCGAAGCCGATGGCGGCGGAGTCGAAATAGGTGAAGAAATCATGCGCCGGGTGGTACGGGTCACGCTTGAGAAGCCAGGTGCGTATCGCTTCCCCCGCCACGATGATGCCGTACAGCCCCCATAACACGGTGGGGGAGGCCATCCCAGAGCGGCTGTCCCAGTAGAAGAGGAGCCAGAGGGGAATGGCAAGGAGGACGATCCAGGCGTAAAAGAGGGGGGTTTCGGTGAGGGGGATTTCTGCCGCTCGGGGAGGGTCCGGAGGAAAGGGGGAGGAGGAACGGGTGTTGGGCGTTGAGCGTTGAGCATCAGGCGTTGAGCGTTCAGAGGGTCCGGCGGGGGAATTCTTCTCGGTATGGGCCATGACTCTTCGCCTCTCTCGATGAAGCTAACCCGTTCGCCCCGCCCTTCCCCGACGCTCAACGCCTGATGCTCAATGCCCAACGCTTATTGTTATCCGACGGCTTTGACGACCACGCCCACGCACCAGGGGCCGCCGCCGCCCGGCTGGCCGTAGCCCCGGAGCGGCTGATTGAGGAAGATGAACTCCACCCCGTGCGACTCCTCGTAGGAGATCCGCAGCAGGCCGAGCGGAACCGCGCCCTGGGTCGTGATCTTTTCGTGCCGTTCGGGGAAGCCGTACACGCGAACGATGCTGGAATAGGTGCTTCCGATCCCCACGCCGCGCGAGGTCGTGGTGGAGCGCCGTCCTCCCGCCTGGCCGATGATCACCACGCGCCCTTCTTCGTCCAGCACGAAGACGTTCGTCACGCCTTTCTGCGGGTACTGGTAGACCCAGAAGACATGCTTGCCGCCGGGCTGCGGAGCGCCGCCGCCGCTCTCAATGCCGGGCGGCGGGGCGGCGGGACCGCCGGGAGTGTACGGATTGTAAGCGCTCCCTCCCGGACCGTACGGCCCGGCGGGCGCCCCCCCTCCGCCGGCATCCAGCGGCGTAACGGAGATCGTCAAAAAGTCGTTTTTGGGATATCGAATGGTCTGGTAGAAGAGCAGTGCGTCGTTCGCCACCAGAACCCGGTGCGGGCTGCCGTATTTCTTCAGCACCACATTGCCGCGCGACATGAGCCGAACGCCCAGGAACTGCCGCTCCAGCCGTGAAGTTGCCGCCTGTGAGCTGACCGCGCCGGCCAACAGCAGCAGCGAAGCCAGAGTGGCATACAGAATGCCGCGCTTTCGATGGAATATCAAGCCGATTCTCCTTCCCTCTTCCGGGTTCTATCCGAACGTCCCCACGGGCGTTCCTCGTCGCACCATCTATTCGTATTAAATTTGTATCAATAACGATGACACAGTCCTATTCTGGCGAATCGTTGGAAATTCCTGCTCCCTGCTTCGCTCTCACAGCCGCAGATTGCCTCCTAGAGGCCCTGGCAACGCCACGAGCAGGAAGAAGGTGATTCATTTATGGGACGTTGAACACGGACCGCACGTTCCCATGGGGGAGGAATCCGGTTTTCCCCCATCATAACGCCCTTCTGCATTCGGGTTCCTCATGGGGGCTTAATCGACCATTTTTTCAACTTTACTTGTCTCGCCCGACCTCTTGCCGAAAGTAAAACTGATACTGGACCTCCTCGAAAGACATGTCTTCCGGGCAAGGATCGAGGAGCATTCAATCGTCTTTCTCCGCCGGGATCATGACACATCCCTTTCCGGACGATCGTGTCGTTGTACCTTCAACGCTCCCGCAAGGTCATCGATGAATTGACGGGCCACGCGACCGCTCCGCCCCCCGCGCTGGGTCGCCCAGGCCAATGCCCGCGCGCGCAGCTCCTCGTCCGAGAGGGGAATCCCGCGTCGTTCCGCCATCCCGCGCACGATGGCAAGATACCGTTCCTGAGTCGGGGCGACGAACGTCAGCGTCAGGCCGAAGCGGTCGCTGAGGGAAAGCTTCTCCTCCGTGGTGTCGTTCAGGTGGATCTCGTCGTCCTCCAGCTTGTGAATCCGGTCGGAGTGCCGCTCTTTCACCAGATGCCGCCGGTTGGACGTGGCGTAGAGCACCATATTCTCCGGCCGGGCTTCCAGGCTGCCTTCCAGCAGGGCTTTCAGGTCCTTGTAGTGGGTCTCGTGCTCCTCGAAGGAGAGATCGTCGATGAACAGCACGAACCGCTCCCGCCGCCCGCGCAGCAGGCGAAGGATCTGGGGAAAGTCTCCCAGGTGTTCCTTCTGCACCTCCACCATGCGAAGGCCCCGGTCGGCGTAGGCGTGCAGCAGCGCCTTCACGGTGGAGGATTTCCCGGTCCCCCGGTCGCCGTAAAGCAGGACGTTGTTGGCGGCGTATCCGGCGACGAACTGCTCGGTATTCCGGAGGAGCAGCTCCCGCTCCTTCTCGTAGGCGAACAGGTCCTCCAGGTGGATCGGGTCCGGCTGCTCGATCCCCCTCAATCGGCCCTCCCCCCCGCGATGCTCCCACCGGAACGCGGCGGACTCTCGGAAGACGCCCAGGCCGCTCCGGTGGATGAACCCGGCGAGTTCCGGCAACAGGCTCTCCCAACGCTCTTCCGACCGGAACTCATCCGTCAGAGCGGTTTCCTCCCTGCCGGAGAGGGAGGACGACGCCCCGGAAGCCTCCGGATGCAGCTCCTCCAGAGCGGGGAGGTGGCTGACGTTCGGCTCCCGGCTCTGGATCGCCCTGCGGAGCTGCGGCCCTGCGAAATCGTAGAGGACGCGGAGCATCTTGAGGTCATGCGCCGCCGCCTCCCGCACCGCCGCCCCGATCTTCTCCAGGGGTATCCGCTCGGCGGCGCGGGAAAACGGGTTTTCGTCGGCGAGGATACGGCGGAGGAGATGGGACTGCCAGGCATCTTCCGCGCCGGGCGAGCCCGTTCCCTCCCCGGCCAGCCGCGCGAAGAAGCGGCGGTAGAGCGCCGACGGGTGGGAATGGCGGGATGCGCCGGTCGGCGCGGGCTCGGTTTCGTAGGTCACGCCCCCCTCAACGGGCACATGCGTGGACGGCGGCAGCAGCGCCTCGATCAACTCCACATACGCCTGCCCGACGGCATCCTCCAGCGCCCCCGCGTACAAATTGAGGGAGCGGATGGCTGTCTCCACCGCCTGTAACGATGCCTTCGCTTCCCCGATACCGCTATCCACTCGTCAACGCTCCCTGTCGAAACTCATCGCTCGATGCTCAACGCTCAACGCCTCTCCCTTGACGCGGGTGACGATCTCCCGCAGCAGCTCTTCGAGGCGGTTGTCGTCGTCGCTCGGCTTGAACTCCTGGTCGTTGATGACGAGGGGCGCCCCAATGACGACCAGCGGTGCGCCGAGCTGCGGCATCTGCACCGCCTGCTCCACGCTCAAGCCGCCCACCGCCTGCACCGGGATCGTCACCGCGCGCACCACGTCCTCCAGGTAGTCGAGCGGGGATGCGCCGATCTCCTCATGTCGCTCGTCGTAGCCCGTGTGCGCGATGATATAGTCCACTCCCAGGTCCTCCATCATCTTCGCGCACGCGATCTTATCCGGCGCGGCCATGATGTCGCCCATGATCTGCACCGGGTAATCCTGCTTGCACCGCACCGCCGCCTTGATCGTGGCCGGGTGCGCCACCCCCATCACCACGACGAAGCTCGCGCCGGCCTTCGCCATCATCTCCGCTTCGAGGTAGCCTGCGTCCATCGTCTTCAGGTCCGCCACGATGGGTTTGTCGGGAAACCGTTCGTGGAGAGCGCGAACGGCGTGCAGCCCTTCCCCCAGGATGAGGGGAGTCCCGGCCTCCAGCCAGTCCACCCCGGCCCGCACCGCCACCTCGGCGATGGGCAGGGCCTCTTCAATCGTCGTCAAATCAATCGAGACCTGGACCTTCGGCTCCATCATGACTCTGTCCGCCTTCCCCTATAAAGAACAGGATTTACGCAAAACGTACGGATGGGTGTTCTTCTGAGTCTCTTTTGTCATTCTGAGCGAAGCGAAAAATCTGCGTTTAAAGAGATACAGGAAACGCAGATTCTTCGCTTCGCTCAGAATGACAGCTTCTACAGAGGTGATGTGTAAGTCCTAAAGAACCTCAAACCCGCTGAATCATCTCCCCCCGGTTGCCGAACGGATCACGGAACCCGAAGCGCTCGCAGCCGGGGATCGGAACGGAATCAAGAATTTCGACCCCATGCGATGCAAAATGCGCCCGCCATGCTCCCACGTCGTCCACCTCGTAGGCGAGGTGAGCCTTCGTCCGGGCGCGGTCCACGCCGTCCTCCGTCCCTACATGCACCTGCCGATCCCCTGCTTCCAGCCAGAACCCGCCCCGGCCCTGCAGGGATTCGGGCTTCTCCACTTCTTTCAGGCCGAGAACGGAACAGTAAAAACGGCGCGCTTCATCTTCGGCCCCTTTGGGAACCGTGATCTGTGCATGGTGAAGTCCCCTCACCTTCAAGGAGATGCGCTCTTTGCTTTCGGCAACACGCCGAGATTCACGCCGGGCACGGTTCCCTTGGGGTAATTCTCCCGGATCCGCTTCATCACCTCCGGCGGCACGCGGAAATCCAGCATGTGGAGGTCGGCGAAGCCCGGCAGCAGCGCCCGGGCGCCCGTCTCGATTCCCAGCGCCTTTGCGAACGCGGCAGGGGTGGGATACTTTTCGTGCCGCTTCCACGTCACGCCCCAGTGGATCATCCCCTGATGGGGTTTGGCGACGTAGACATTGTTCGCGAAGCGGAAATTCAACTTCTCCAGCGACAGTCCCGTCGGCTGCCCCCTCTCGTCCTTCGCGACGTACTCCGCCGCGAGGTTATCCGGCTTCGCCGCAGAGTCCGTGCCTCCGGCGGCCTTCGCCGTCCCTTTGGGCCAGTGGCGCTCGTCGTTCACGTCGAACCACCCCCACACCTGCGCGTCCTGGTTGTAGGCGAAGATATTGTTCCGGATGACCTCATCGTGGTTCCAGACGGGGACTTCCTTCTGGTTCTCAATCGTCGGGGTAGTGCGGATCTGCTCGCGGAAGTTGAAGCCTTCCCGGTTCCCCACGATCAGGTTCCGCTCGATGATGCAGTCCGGGCTGCTGGAGAGGGAAATCCCCGCCTGCGCACCCCATGCCCCTTGCGTCACCGCGAACCCGTTCCCCACGATCACGTTATCGTGCGCGTGGAGGCTGTAGGAGATCTCGTAGAAGATCCCCGCATCCTCGTTGTCCCGGATCAGGTTGTTCCGGACCGTACACTTCTCGTTCCCGATGTCGAACCAGATCCCCACGCCCCGGTTGCGGAGGAACCGGCTCTTCTCCAGCACCACGCCCCGGCAGAGCACGATCTTGTTGCCCCCGGCCTCCCACCCCCGGCTGAAATTCTTCGTGTTGTTGTCCTCCACGAGGCTGTCGGTGAACAGGAGGTCGTGAGCGCGGACGGCGGAGAAGCCGAGCTGGCCGTTCTCCCGGAACGTCGAGCGGCGGACGATGATGTTCTTCCCCGTGAACGTCGCGCCGATGGCGTTGGTCCGCTCGATGATGCAGTCTTCCATCACGCCGTGGTCCCCGCTCATGAGGACCGCCCCCTGCTGGGCGCGATTGGCCGCGTACCGGAACCGTATTCCTTTGATCTGGATGTGATCCCCCTCGGCCTGGAAGACGGTCTGCCGGGTGGAGGCTTCCACGTCCGCTTTCGTGAGGTCTTCGTTGCCGCTGCCCCACACGTACAGCCGCTTCGCGTCCACGTCGGCGTAAAACGTTCCGAGAGCGAGTTGATCCCGGTCCAGCACCTGCCGCATCAGGTAGCCGTTGACGAAGACCTGCTCGGCGCGCCCGATGACGACGTGGCGCTCATCGTTCGGGTGCGCCATACTTTCGATCCAGGTGTTGAACCGGTGCGGCCATTCGGCCTGGTAGACGGGGTGATCCCCGTCTATCTTTAGCATGGTGAGGCGGTCGGCCCCGGTGACGACGACGTGCTCGCCGGGGGCCGCGATGAACCGGATCGGCTGGGTGGCCGTGCCGTCCGCCTTCACCGTCACGCCCTCCCGGTAGGTCCCCGCGTGGAGGAGGACGGTGTCCCCGGCCTTCACCGCCTCCGCCGCGCGAGCGAAAGTCTTCCAGGGCCGCCCCGCCGTTCCCGGCCCCTCGTCCGTGGCCTGGGAGTGGTCGGGAGAGACTTCATAGACCGCCGCTCTGGTCGGTGGACTGCCAGCTATGGTTAAGGAGAGCATGAGGACAAAAAGTCCCGGTGAGAAAAGCCGCTGTAAATGCCTGACATATATAGAAAACAACATATACTCCTGTGGGGATTGATTACCGGGCGGTGAACCCTCCAACGCCCGGCGATAGGATGTCCTCCTTCATCGCCGGACGGTAAAGGACCGGTGTCACAACGAAGGGCGATGAGGTGTTGCCAAGTCTGAAAGCGGAAAGACTTCCCTCCGTGTCATTCCGAGCGCAGCGAGGAATCTACCCCTGAGGATGAAAGCCTCTCTCCTGTACAAGAAACTCTCTCACGTACAAAAGAATTTCTGTTGGGCCGAAAGACTCTCTCCCGTACGGTCAGATCCCTCGACTTCGCTCGGGATATCATGAAGGTGCCGCATGGGAGGACATGCGATTACCTATCGGGATGACAAATGCTGGACCTTCTGCGTAAGTCCCGATCCCTCCTGGACTCCGAAGGTCAAAGGGGCAGCACTTTGAAGCGAAGTACCAGCCACATCAGGACGACCAGAATGACGAGGAGGATCACGCCGGTCTGCCCATAAGCGAAGAT
>JAHWJO010000322.1:0-1944 GCA_019348365.1 Armatimonadota bacterium
GGATACCGCCCGGTCGCGTTCGGGGGGGGGCACGGGATTAGGGCTTTCCATCGTACACCAGATCGTGCAGGCCCATGGGGGCGGGGTTTCAGTGGAGAGCGAGGTCGGTCAAGGGAGCTGTTTCAGAGTATCTCTGCCCCGGAGCGAGACCGATGAATCCAGGAAATCGGGGCGCCGGGATCTCTCGATGCACTCGCTATAACGGCCCTTCTTTCGGGCGGAATCAATGCTGCATCATCGTAAGAGCTGGTAATCTGTTTATAAATTCAACCTGTTAAAGTCGAGAATGAGTGTCCGAAAGGAGAGGAATATGGCGGAAACCATCATGGTGGTGGAAGATGACGAGGAATTGAACGAGATCATCCACTATAACCTCACCCGTGCCGGTTATGAAGTTATTCAGGCCTGGGATGGCCTACAGGCCATCGAGGCGATACGCCAGTCTGCCCCCGGTCTCATCATCCTGGATGTCATGCTGCCGGGTGTGGACGGCTGGGAAGTTTGCCACTCCTTACAAGACTCTCCGGAATTGAGAGAGATACCTATCGTCTTCTTAACGGCTAAAAGCGCAAGAGAGGATTTTGATCAGGCGCGCCAGTTCAATATCGCAGGCTTCTTTACGAAGCCGTTTACTACAGTGGATGTATTACGCCATGTTGAGAAAGTGTTGTCGGCCAAAAACAGCGCTCAATCCATGGGAAAAGGAGGTCAGGCAGATGTTTGAAAGCGATCTGTTCCACAAGGGAGGGATAGTCGCGTCGACACGACCGTTCAGCTCGATGTCATAGGCAGAGAAAAAGCTAACACCGGTCACCTTCAAGATAGAAGTAAGAGGATCTCCCGCCGGGAGCCGAGGGTGCACTTCGAGTGCTGGCGGATCTCACCGTCGAGGAGCCAGTCCTCGGCGTGGCGCGCAGGGTCGGAGGACGGAATCCGGACCTCCGTTTTGATGAAACGAGGCTCTGTTTTTTCATTTCGCCCTCCGAAAGAAAGATTCAGAGGGCGGCCGGACGGAACTATTGCGCTGTTTCTACGCGTGAATCGCTGCAGTTGGGGTAAAATAAATGGGCGATACTGGATTCGAACCAGTGACCTCCTCGGTGTGAACGAGGCGCTCTCCCACTGAGCCAATCGCCCTTAATGTTGATCCACATACCCTTCTTCAGGTCGCACTAGAAATATATCATTTCCTCCCATAACGGTCAAGTTACTTTCTTCTTCCGATTCATCTTCCCCCTATGTATTGTACCTCTCTTCCGAACTGCTTTTCGACCTCCCCTGCTATGAAGCGTTCCAATCATCACTCCTCCCGCGCTCATCCCGTGCCGGACCTCTGGTGCGAACGGGATGCGGTGACGCGACGTACCTACGACCGATTCGCCTCTCGCTACACCGAGCGTTACTTCCATACACGCGCTTTGGATGAGGAGATGGACCGGTTTCTCGCGCACTTCCCTCCCTCGCCGATCCTCTTCGATGCGGGCTGCGGTCCCGGTCATCAGGCGCAGTACTTCGACACAAAGGGCGCAAGAGCGGTGGGGCTGGACTACAGCTTTCCCATGCTCCGGGAAGGACGCCGACGAAATCCGCATTTAAGGCTCGTCCATGGGGACCTGCTCGCCCTCCCTTTCCTGGATCATACTTTCGATGGCATCTGGGCTCGCGCATCTCTCCTTCATATGGAGGATGCGGCCCATTGGATATGCCTGATGGAATTTCATCGGGTTTTGAGATCCGGTGGAATCCTGTACGCCGCCGTGAGGCGAGGTGATGGTGAAACCGACCGCCAGGAAGTTCAAGACGGTATCGAACTGGCCCGTTACTTTCGTTTTTGGCAGCCGGAGGAATGGCATGATCTCCTTCGGGCCGCCGGTTTCGACGTGCTGGATCACGGCATGGAAGACGGCGACCCCGAAGATTGGCTCTGGGTCTACGCCCGGCGCG